>NZ_JBEZLR010000032.1:0-90416 GCF_040652275.1 Streptomyces sp. NPDC048275 | reverse complement strand
CTGGCGACGCCGCCACCAGGCCCGATCCCAGGACAGCCACTACCAGCGACAAGCCACTCAGGCATGAAGATCGCGATCTACAACTGGAGTACTAGCGGAGAGCGAGCGGCGGCCCGGACGAGGGCGGATCGATCGGCGTCGAGGCTGGCAGTCGGGGCGAGCCTCTTTTCGGAGCGCGAGCGCAACATAGACCAAGATTTCCGGTTGGCCAAACCGGCGATCGTCGCGACCATTGAGCAGGTCCGCATTTGGCTGTACTTGGCGGTGGAGCCGTAGCGGACACAGAGGGCAGCGCTCCCCAAACCCACCGGGGAGGAAGAGAAGGGGCACCACCTGCTGCAGCCCTGATGCCCACGGCGCCCTTCGCTGAAGCGCAGCGGCTCCTCTGCTCCTGTGCAGTTTCCACACCCTCAAGGAGGGTGAGTTTCCTGTCCGAACCAATAAAAAAGCTTCCGCCGAACTCGAAGGGGAAGGTTCGATACCGGTTTGTTGTCGACGCAGGAATCGACCCCGAAACTGGGAAGCATAAGCAGTTGAGGCGCACCTTCGACTTGTTGAAGGAAGCTAGGGCTGAGTGCGCGAACATAACTAATCGGCGGCATGATGGGTCGCTTGTGCCGCCCAATAAGATCACCGTGAATGAGTGGCTCGACCGATGGATGGCCATGAAAGCGGAGGACCTCGAAGAAACCACCATCTACAACTACGGGATTACCCTGGACCGAGTTCGGGGGAGGCTCGGCAATATCCGTCTCCAGGACCTTACTGAAGAGCACGTGGAAGAGTGGAGGGACTGGGCGCTGGCGCATGGCCGCGTGCGTGGTAAAAGGGCCGGGACGCCACTGACGTTTTCTCAGCGTTGATCATTTCCAGATGCCGTTGAGAACGAGGGCGGCTCGGGCGATGTTGCCGATCCGGCTGGGGCTGAGCGTGACGTGCTGCAGGGTTCGCCACCGTTGCTCGAGCTCGGCTGCGGCGCGTTCACCGAGGGCGCAGACGCCTCTGATCAGGCTGTTGGGTGCGCGTGTCCGAGTCCAGGGTCTGTTCGGAGTGGCCCTTCGGGTGCCGGACCGGGACGAGGATGCCGATCCCCGCGCCGATGTAGCCCTTGTCGGCGAGGGTGGGCAGGCCGTCGGCGGCGGCCCTGTACAGCGCGGGCAATGTGTGGATGCGGGCGGCGGTGATGTCGGGTGTGGAGCCGGGCTCGACGTCGGAGACCCACAGCGGTGTGCCGTCCGGGGCGGACAGGAACTGCACGTTGCCGCCGAAGGCCTTGTGTTTCTGGCTGAACCACAGGTCGTTGCCGTTGTCGCGGACTCCAGCGATGCGGTCGGACTCGATCAGCGTGCCGTCGAGGATCACGTGAGTCATGCCCTCGCGGTGGCAGCGGTCCAGGACCTGGTGCAGGTCCGAGGCCTGGTCGGCGAGGACGTCGATGCCTTCGTGGAGATAGCGGTAGCCCGTGGCCTGGGAGACGCCGGCGTCTCGGGCCAGGCAGTGTACGCATCCGCGTTCGCGAAACCAGCGCAGGACCAGCACGGCCTGGCGGAACGGGCCGAGCGCGCGACTGCCGCGCGGAGTGCCGATGCGTCGTCGGTGTGCGGCCAGCAGACGGGACGGGTGCTCCACGACATGGCGCGGAACGTCGAGCGCGGCAGCATAGATGACCAAAGGTGGGGCCTCCGGCTCAGCGGACGATCTTGTGAGGGAGGCCTGTCCTACCAGGGGCTTCACGTCTGTTAGAGCCCGGGGCCCGCATACCCGATCCGCGCTCGATCGAGTGGCTCAAGCCTTCTCGGCGCGGATCGAGTAGGTGAGGGGGATGCGCGGAGCGCTCTCGGGATGCCGGTAGATGTCGCCGTCGTGGCGCTCAAGCGACTGGCGTTGGAGGTAGAAGGTGTAGTCGTGCTCGTGAAGAAACTGGATCCGTAGCCCAGCTCCGGCGATCGCCGAGACAACGGTCGACAGACTGTGCCGCCACTCGACGGTCTCGTTGTCCTCGGTCGTTGCCGCCTCATCGGCGTACGTACCGGGGCCTCCCGAGGCTTCCGGACCTTCATCGAAGTAGTCGTGTGTGACCGTGCTTCCGGTCTCGTCGTCGAGGACGAAGCTGAAGGGATGGAACTCCGCAAGGTACAGGTACCCAGAGGGAGCGAGCAGTTCAGCGACCACCGACGCCCAGCGGCTGATGTCGGGAAGCCAGTTCAGCGCCCCGAAGCTGACGTAGACAATGTCGAAGGTCTCCCCCTCGACTGCCGAGACCGCGTCGTAGACGTCCGCGGTCAGGAAGCGTCCGTCGATGCCGAGTTCGGTTGCGAGTTGTGAAGCCGCCTTGATCGCAGGTGGAGAGAAGTCCAGCCCGGTGACCTGGGCTCCTCGTACCGCCCACGACAGCGTGTCCCGGCCGAAGTGGCACTGCAGATGGATCAGGCGCTTACCCCTGACATCCCCCACCTCGGCCGTCTCGAAGTCCTTCAGCGAATCGGGCCGGGCGCGGAACCCCTCCATGTCGTAGAACGCCGCGCCCAGATGAATGGGCACCCGCTCGTCCCAGTACGCCTTGTTCAACTCCCGCCAGCGCCCTGCCAGATCACCCATGAATCCGGACGTTACACGGAGGCGGACTGGCCTACTACGCTGTCGGATTCGCCAACCAACCAGTGGCCACGAGCAGCTCGAACGGCTCTCGAAATCCAACCCCGGATGCGCGTGCGGGGAGAGCTCCGCCAACGCACGGTTGATCTTCCGCGCCCGCTGGGCGGCACGTGCGCGCGCTCGGCGAGCGACTGCCGTCGAGCTCAAGCAGCGATGACGCAGCCGCCGCACGTCACGCTCAGCCCCAACCGCATCGGCGGCCTCACCCGCGTCGCCGCGTTCTCAACGGAATCTGAAAGTGATCACCACTGAGAAAACCTCACTCAGTGTCACGAGTGTGGATATGAGCCTCGCTCGGCTGAAGGAAGCGCTAGGGAGAGCCGTTACCCGGCGATTGGTGTACGTCAACGTCGCTGCGTACGTGACCATTCCCCGGAGAGCGCGCAAGGAAGAGCGGAAGACTGAAGAGGAGGTGCCGCCCTGGAACGTCCAGGAGGTTCAGAAATTCGTAAATGGAATTAGGGGTGACCGTCTCTATGCTGCGCTTCTTCTTTCGCTGATGGGGCTTCGTCCAGCTGAAGTCTGCGGCCTCCGGTGGGAAGACGTTGACTTGGAGAGCGCCACGATCGTCATTGCCAACACGCGCACAATGATGGGCAACCGGTACGTGGTGGAGAAGGACACCAAGTCTCTTGCGGGTGAGCGGGATCTGCCGCTGCCGGCGCTGGTGCTGGGAGCCCTCAAGGCATTCCGGGCTCTCCAAGCCGAGGAGAGGCTCGCTCTGGGGGAGGCGTACACGGTGTCGGGCTACGTGCTGGCGCACGAGGCGGGCGACGCCTTCACGATCAAGCAACTTCGCCGACGCGCGTACCGGCTTATGGAGCTTCTCGGGCTCCGTCGCGTCAGGCTCTACGACGCGCGCTCGTCGTGCTTCACCTTCCTGGCCAACAACGGTGTCCCGGACCACATCCTCGCGCGATGGGCCGGACATACGAATGTGAAGACCACCAAGAAGTGGTACGTGAAGCCGGACGTGGAGGATCTTCGCGGAGCCGCCACCACTTGGGATGGCCTGCACGGGGGTGCGGCGGAGGGGCAAGAGTGAGCCATGCGGTCTACTGGCCGAGCGACGTGCCGAGCCGTATGGCCAGGAAGATTGAGGTGGATGCGGAGTCCGGCTGCTGGTTGTGGACCGGCAGCTGTAATCGGGCGTCCGGCTACGGCCAAGTCTCCTACCAGGGGAAGACAGATCTTGTTCACCGTGTGGCGTTCAAGCTGCTGGTGGGCGAGATTCGGGAAGGTTTCCAGGTGCGCCATACCGATCCTCGTCGGTGCCGCCACACTCGATGCTGCAACCGGAACCGCTTGGAGGCCGTGATCAAAGAGGAAAGCGTTGCTCGTAGCGACTGAAGGAGGGCACGCGCCCGGAGGGCCCACTGCCGACACGGCCACGAGTACATGCCGGAGAACGTATACCTGGGCTCTCGTCGGCAGGTCCGGCACTGCCGGAGCGGGGCAAGGCCCGCTAGGTCCACCCCGGCGATGTGACATCTCGTGACAGATGAAAGGGTCAGGCGGGTGAGTGAGACACCGATGAACACCCTGCAATACCGCTTTGACGGGCCAGAAGACGCCCCGGTCCTGATCCTCGGTCCCTCACTGGGTACCACATGGCACATGTGGGACCGGCAGATCCCGGAGCTCTCGAAGAACTGGCGGATCTTCCGGTTCGACCTGCCGGGCCACGGCGGAGCCCCCGCGTACCCCGCGGGTTCGGTCGCCGAGATCGCCGGGCGGCTGCTCGCCACCCTCGACGGGCTCGGCGTGCCCCGCTTCGGCTACGCGGGCTGCGCGTTCAGCGGCGCCATCGGGATCGAGCTGGCCCTGCGGCACCCGGAGCGGATCGCCTCGCTCGCGGTGATCGCCGCCTCACCCCGCTTCGGTACGCCCGACGAGTTCCGCCAGCGCGGCGTCATCGTGCGTACGAACGGGCTCGACCCGATCGCCCGCACCTCGCCCGAGCGGTGGTTCACGGGCGGGTTCGCCGCCGCCCAGCCCGCGATCACCGAGTGGGCCGTGCAGATGGTGCGCACCACCGACCCCGGCTGCTACATCGCCGCCTGCGAGGCGCTTGCCGCGTTCGACGTACGCGCGGAGCTGGGCCATATCGGCGTGCCGACCCTCGTCCTGGTCGGCTCGGACGACCAGGTCACCGGGCCCGCCGAGGCCCGCACGCTGGTCGCCGGCATACCGGACGCGCGGCTCGCGGTCGTACCCGGCGCCTCGCACCTGGTGCCCGTGGAACAGCCCGCCGCGGTCATGGACCTGCTGGTACGGCACTTCTCCACCGCCTGGCAGCCGGCCTACGACTCGACCACCGGGCAGATGGCGATCCAGGCGGCCCCGGTCAAGCCGGCCCTCGCGACGCCCCCGCCGGTCGCCCCGGTCGCCGAGATCTCCCCGCCCGTCGCGCAGCCCGAGGTCCTGGGCAGGCCCGACCCCTACGACGCCGGGATCAAGGTCCGCCGCGAGGTCCTCGGCGACGCGCATGTGGACCGGGCGCTGGCCTCGGCGGACGAGTTCTCCGGGGACTTCCAGGATTTCATCACCCGGTACGCGTGGGGCGAGATCTGGGACCGGCCCGGGCTCGACCGGCGTTCGCGCAGCTGCGTCACGCTCACCGCGCTGGTCGCGGGCGGTCACCTCGACGAGCTCGCCTTCCACACCCGCGCCGCCCTCCGCAACGGCCTCACCCCGGTCGAGATCAAGGAAGTGCTCCTCCAGGCGGCCGTCTACTGCGGCGTGCCGGCCGCGAACAGCGCGTTCAAGGTGGCGCAGCAGGTCATCCGCGAGGAGACGACCCCCACGGAGTGATCATCCTGGCAGTGGAAGCACCACGCTGAGCGGGCCACCGCCGCCCCGGCAGGGGCAGGATGGACCTCATGAAGTTCACGAAGAAGTCGCACGCCTGCGTCCGTCTCGAGAAGGACGGGCGCACGCTCGTCATCGACCCCGGTGGTTTCAGCGAGGAGGACGCCGCCGTGGGCGCGGAGGCCATCCTGGTCACGCACGAGCACGCGGACCACTTCAACGAGGAGCGGTTGCGGGCGGGCCTGGAGTCCAACCCGGCGGCCCGGATCTGGACCCTGAAGTCGGTCGCGGAGAAGATCTCCACCGCCTTTCCGGGCCGTGTACACACCGTCGGCCACGGCGACACGTTCACCGCCGCGGGCTTCGACGTCCAGGTGCACGGCGAACTGCACGCCGTGATCCACCCGGACATCCCGCGCATCACCAACGTCGGCTACCTCATCGACGGCGGCCGCGTCTTCCACCCGGGCGACGCACTCACCGTCCCCGATCAGCCGGTCGAGACGCTGATGCTTCCGGTCATGGCCCCGTGGAACAAGATCGCCGAGGTCATCGAGTACGTCCGCGAGGTCAAGCCGCAGCGCGCGTACGACATCCACGACGCCCTCCTCACGGACCTCGCCCGCCCGATCTACGACAACCAGATCGGCGCCCTGGGCGGCTCGGAGCACCTGCGCCTCGCGCCGGGGGCGTCGGCGGAGGTCTGAGCGCCGGCGGCGGGGGCGGACACCGGTGCGGGCCGCGGAGGCCCGTTGTCGTACCCGCCGGGTAGGTTGTGAAGCATGCGCATCGCGACCTGGAACGTGAACTCGATCACCGCCCGTCTCCCGAGGCTTCTCGCCTGGCTGGAGAGCAGCGGCACGGACGTGTTGTGCCTCCAGGAGGCCAAGGTCGCCGCCGAGCAGTTCCCCGTGGACGAGCTGCGCGAGCTGGGCTACGAGACGGCGGTGCATGCGACGGGGCGGTGGAACGGCGTGGCGGTGATCTCCCGGGTAGGCCTGGAGGACGTGGTCAAGGGCCTGCCCGGCGACCCCGGTTTCGACGGTGTCCAAGAGCCCCGCGCCCTCTCCGCGACCTGCGGCCCGGTCCGCGTCTGGTCGGTGTATGTGCCGAACGGGCGCGAGGTGAACCACCCCCACTACGCGTACAAGATCCAGTGGTTCGAGGCACTCAAGGCGGCGATCGCGGGCGACGCGGCGGGCAGCCGGCCCTTCGCCGTGATGGGTGACTACAACGTGGCGCCCACGGACGACGACGTCTGGGACATCGCCCTCTTCGAAGGCGCCACGCACGTCACCCCGGCCGAGCGCGCCGCCCTCGCCGCCCTCCGCGAGGCGGGCCTCTCGGACGTGGTCCCGCGCCCCCTCAAGTACGACCACCCGTTCACCTACTGGGACTACCGCCAGCTCGGCTTCCCCAAGAACCGCGGGATGCGCATCGACCTGGTGTACGGCAACCAGGCGTTCTCGAAGGCGGTCAAGGACGCGTACGTCGATCGCGAGGAGCGCAAGGGCAAGGGGGCGTCGGACCACGCGCCGGTCGTGGTGGACCTCGACGTCTGAGTGCCCCTCGGAGCATGACCTTCGGGGGTACCCGGGGCGCGCCTGTGGTGCGACCTGGAGTGCGAATGTCACGCTGGGTCTATGAACATCTCTTTCCTGGGCAACTGGCGCAAGAAGCACGGTCTCGCCTTCGGCGTCGCGGTGTTCTCCGACGGTGACCACGACCCCGAGGGCGTCGCCGAACTCCTCTCCGAGTGCGAGCTGCTGCGCGCGCAGGCGCACCAGGCGGGGATCGAACTCGACGACTCCGCCGCCTCGTTGGAGGCGCTCGACCAGCTGCTGCCGCGCTGGCGCGACGACGAGGAGAGCCTTCCGTGGCTCGGCAACGACGTCGGCCTCTATCTCGGCTCGGTCATCGTGCGCACGATCCCCGGTGCGCTCTGGGAGATCTGGCCCAACGGTCATCCCGTGGTGCGTCTGACCTCCGGCCGGGAGATCGATGTGGTCGCCTCCGGCCACACCTGGGCGTCCAGCGGGGCTCCCGAACTCTCCCAGCTGTTCGCGGAGGTGTCGGAGGGGGAACCCGACGCCCACCTGCCCCGCCGTAAACCATAAGCTCCCTAAATACGGCTAATGCCCGAAAAGTGCGTGTCGGGTATTAAAGGCGCTCTCTGTCTGGATAGTTTGCGGCGACTGCGACACAGCTGAGAGTGGGTAGGGCCGGGCATGGCTGTCGATCCGTTGATCGAGCTGCATGACGTGAACAAGCACTTCGGGGAGCTGCATGTCCTTCAGGGCATCAATCTCACCGTCGGCAAGGGGGAGGTGGTCGTGGTCATCGGCCCGTCGGGGTCGGGGAAGTCGACACTGTGCAGAGCGATCAACCGGCTGGAGGCCATCGAGTCGGGGGTGATCAAGCTCGACGGACAGCCACTGCCGGAGGAGGGCAAAGCCCTCGCCAAGCTCCGCGCCGACGTCGGGATGGTCTTCCAGTCGTTCAACCTCTTCGCGCACAAGACGGTCCTGCAGAACGTGTCGCTGGCCCCGATCAAGGTCCGCGGCCGCAAGAAGGAGGAGGCCGACAAGCGCTCCCTCGAACTTCTGGACAGAGTGGGTCTCGCCTCGCAGGCCCCGAAGTACCCGGCACAGCTCTCCGGCGGCCAGCAGCAGCGCGTGGCCATCGCCCGCGCCCTCGCCATGGAGCCCAAGGCGTTGCTGTTCGACGAGCCGACCTCGGCACTCGACCCCGAGATGATCAACGAGGTCCTGGAGGTCATGCAGCAGCTCGCGCGTGACGGCATGACCATGGTCGTCGTCACCCATGAGATGGGCTTCGCACGTTCCGCCGCCAACCGCGTCGTCTTCATGTGCGACGGCCGCGTCGTCGAGGACCGCAGTCCCGAGGAGTTCTTCACCAACCCGCGCAGCGATCGCGCCAAGGACTTCCTCTCCAAGATCCTCAAGCACTGAGCGGGGGAGCGCACCGCATGAGCCGTACGACACGTGTGCGCCGCGCCCTCGCGGCCCTGATCGTCACCTTCGTCGTCATCGTCACAGCCGCCGCCTGCGGCAAGGAAGGCAGCCCGCCCACCAAGGGGCCCGCCGCCGAAAAACTCCCCCACTACGAAGTGGCACAAGGCTTTGAGCTCCCGGCCTCGCCCACCTGGAAGCGCGCCAAGAAGCGCGGCTACCTCACCATCGGCGTCAAGGAGGACCAGCCGTACCTCGGCGAGAGGGACCCGGCGACCGGCAGCTACTCCGGCTTCGACATCGAGATCGCCAGGATGATGTCGGCCTCGCTCGGCTTCGACCCGAAGACCATCCGCTTCAAGACGATCGCCTCGGCCAACCGCGAAACCGCCCTGCAGAACGGTCAGATCGATTTCTACGTCGGCACCTACACCATCAACGACCTGCGCAAGAAGCTCGTCGGCTTCGCGGGCCCCTACTACATGGCCGGTCAGTCGCTGCTTGTGCGCGCGGACGAGAAGGACATCCAAGGGCCGCAGGACCTCGCAGGCAAGCGCGTCTGCTCGGCGGCCGGTTCGACCCCGTACCAGCGCATCAAGGAGGACTTTCCGCAGGCGACGCTGGTCGCGTACGACACGTACTCGGTCTGCGTCGACAACCTGCTCACCTACCAGGTCGACGCCGTCACCACCGACGACGCGATCCTGATCGGGTACGCGGCGAAGCTGCCCGACGAGCTCAAGGTCGTCGGCAAGCCGTTCTCCGAGGAGCCGTACGGCATCGGCGTCCCGCGCGGCGACAACGCGCTGCGGTTCGCACTCGACGACGCGTTGGAGGCCCGCGAGAAGAACGGTGACTGGAAGAAGGCGTACGAGGCGACGCTCGGGCTCTCCGGAGTACCCGCGCCCCAGCCGCCCGCCATCGACCGCTACCCGGCGAGCTGAGCGAGGCCGACGTGAACGTACTGACAGACAACTTCTCCACCTTCGCCGAAGGCTTCCTCGGCACGGTCGAACTCACCGTCTACGCCTCGGCGTTGGCCCTCGCACTCGGCTTCGTGATGGCGTCGTTCCGGGTCGCGCCGGTCGCCTCGCTGCGGGCCTTCGGCACGGCATGGGTGACCGTGCTGCGCAACACCCCGCTCACGCTGCTGTTCTTCGCGGTGCTGCTCGGCCTGCCGCGCTTCGGACTCGTGCTGCCCTTCCAGGTGTTCGCGGTGCTGGCGCTCGGCTGCTACACCTCGGCGTTCATCTGCGAGGCACTGCGCTCGGGCATCAACACCGTGCCCAAGGGGCAGGGCGAGGCGGCCCGCAGCCTCGGTATGACGTTCAGCCAGACCCTGTCGCTGGTCGTCCTGCCGCAGGCCTTCCGCTCGGTGATCCCGCCGGTCGGATCCACCCTCATCGCACTCGCCAAGAACTCGGCGATCGCCGGGGCGTTCAGCGTCAACGAACTGCTCGGCACCTACAAGACGCTCAGCGAACTGGGCTACAACATCGTCTGGACCTTCTTCTGGATCGCCGTCGGGTACCTGATCATCACCCTCACCATCAGCGCGATCTTCAATGTCCTGGAAAAGCGCTGGGGAGTCGCCCGATGACCGCCACCGCCCCCGAAACCACCGCCCTCTACGACATCCCCGGACCCAGGACCCGCCAACGCCACCGGATGTACGCGGTCGTGTCCAGCGTCCTGATCCTCGCCCTGATCGGCTGGGTCCTGTATCTCCTGTTCGACACCGACCAGTTCACGTACACGAAGTGGATGCCCTTCGAGTACAAGGGCATCCAGGAACTGCTGCTGCGGGGCCTCGGCAACACGCTCAAGGCCTTCGCGATGGCCGCGGTGCTCTCGCTGGCGCTGGGCGGGATCCTCGCGACGGGACGGCTGTCGGACCACCGCCCGGTGCGCTGGCTGTCCACGCTCGTCGTCGAGTTCTTCCGTGCCATGCCCGTACTGGTGATGATCTTCTTCATCTTCGTGGCGCTCAAGGTGCAGCCGCTGCCCGCGCTGGTCGCGGGGCTCACGCTCTACAACGGCTCGGTGCTCGCCGAGGTCTTCCGCTCGGGCGTCAACTCCGTCGAACGCGGCCAGCGGGAGGCCGCGTTCTCGCTCGGTATGCGCAAGACCCAGGTCATGTCGTACGTCCTCGTACCGCAGGGTGTGCGGGCCATGCTGCCCGCCATCATCAGCCAGCTCGTGGTGGCCCTGAAGGACACCTCGCTCGGCTATCTGATCACCTACGAGGAGTTCCTCCACGCCGGGAAACTGATCGCGTCGAACCTCGACTACGATTTGCCGTTCATCCCCGTGGTGATGGTGATCTCGCCGATCTACATCGGGATGTGCATGCTGCTCTCCTGGTTCGCCCAGTGGGTGTCCCGGTGGGAGCAGCGCAGTCCCAAGACCGAGGCCGTGGACGTGGCACCGGCCGACCCAGGGACGCTGCTGCCGGGTGGGGCTCCCCCCACAGCCCCGAGACTGTAGGGGGAGCGGCAGCTCACAGGGCCAGACCCGGCCGGCGGCAGCCGGAGATCACTGCTCGCGCAGGGGAATCGACACGTAGGACGGGTCGTTCGCCGGTGAGGAGAAGGTCAGCTGCGCGCCGGACGGGTTGTGCTCGATGTAGAGCGGGTCGACCGTGTCGACGACCACGGCGAGCCGGTGCCCTGCCGGAACGTCGTAGGCCGTGGAGTACAGCTCCAGGTCGACGCCGAACGGCTTGCCGGGCGTCTGTCCGTGGAAGGTGTACGGCGCGTTGCTGACCAGCTTGCCGAGGCCGAGCGGGCCCACGTCGTAGAGGTAGGCGACCAGGGTGCCGCTCTCCTTGGTGGCGGTGACCGTGGTGTGCAACTTGGCGGTGCCGCGCACCTGTTGTGCACGGGTGTACTTCTGCGACTGCCAGACGGCGGCCCAGTAGCGGGGCAGCAGCGGGATCGAGGCCACGGGGGGCAGTTGTACGAGCTGGTCGAGGAGGCTGGAAAGGAAGATGATCCCGCCGTCGGCGCCCGAGTCGACGTTCGTGTGGATCGTGGTGGTGCCCGCGAGGGCGATCTTCTTCGTGGTCGCGCCGACCGACTTCCAGTCCGGATAGCCCTCGTATCCGCCCGTGGAGCGGGACTTGAGCTGGACCGGCTGCTCGCGGTCGATACCGTTGTCCATGCCCTTGAGGTAGTGGTCGAACCAGCGGCCGGTGTCGGTCCAGACGTCGTTGGGGAGCCCGAGCAGGCCGGTCGCCTCGGCGGTGGCGTGGTCGCCTGGGCGGAACTCCAGCCGTTTGGGGCCGGTCAACTCCTCGTAGAACTTGGCGTACTGGTTCGGCGGGAAGATCGTGTCGCCCCAGGCGTTGGCCATGAAGACGGCCGCGCCGTTGTCGTTGATCTGGTCGACATAGGTCTCGGGGGAACGTTTCTTCCCCCAGGCGATCATCTCCGGCTCCTTCGCCAGGTTCGAGGAGAAGAAGTCGTCGAGCGTCTGCTGGAGTTCGACGCTGGGCCGGCCGGTGAGATAGCCGGCGCCGCCGAGCAGGGCGGCGGCCTGGGAATGCTGGGTGCGCCCGGAGTAGATCGACTCGATGAGGTCGGCCCAGCCGCTGAGCGCGGCGACCGCCTTGATCCGCTGGTCGTGCGCGGCGGCGAGCAGACTGATGCCGGCACCGTACGAGACTCCCGCCATGCCGACCTTGCGCGCGTCGGCCGGGGTGTTCGCCAGTGCCCAGTCGATCACCTTGGACGCGTCGGCTATGTCGGGTGGGCCCGCGACTTCTATCTCTCCGCCGGACTGCCAGAAGCCGCGGACGTTGTAAGTGACCACCACATAGCCGGAGTCGGCGAGTTTCTGGGCTTGTGCGAGGTACTCGACCTGGGGCGTGCCCCAGCTCGTCGGCAGCACCAGGAGCGGATAGGTGGCGGTGCTGTCGGCGTTCGCGGGGGTGACGACGTTGGCCTTGAGGACCGTGCCGCCGTCTCCGGAGATGTCGACGAATCGGATACCGGCGGACGCGGCCTGCGCGGTGGGGGCGAATCCGAGGGCACTGCCGGCGATCAGGGTCGCCGAGACGGCCCCCACGGCGGTCGTACGCAGGGCATGGCGATGGTGGCCCACGGGTCACTCCTCACACGTGTCAATGGGAAGTGACCAGACGGTAACCTCGCCGACTTACCGGAGGTAACCCGCTGGTAAGTTACGTGCGAGTAACGATTGTTGAATGTTCTTGAAACCTAGGAGGCGCGATGGGAATTGCGCGCAGGCACGGTCGTCGGCAGCGGGGTCTGGGCGGTCCGGGTCACGTCCGCCACGAGTTCGACGACATCGGCACCGTACGCCTGGGAGTTCACCACCTTCAGGAGCAGTACGAAGGAGCCGGTGCCGTTCTTGCGCGCCAGGCGCTCGTGGTTGCGGGCGAGGTAGCGGGTTGCCGCCTGGTTGGTGATCGCGCGCTGGCCGCAGAAGAGGAAGACGGGTCTCGTGCCGCGGTCCTGGCCCGCGACGAGCCGGGCGAGGATCACGTACTCGCCCTTGCCCGACTCCACTCGATAGCGCTCGCTGCCGATCTGGAAGGCGCCGCGGTCGGGGCCCGGTTCGGCGTCGATGTTCACGCGGATGCCCGGCAGCAGGGAGTGCAGATGCGCGGCCATACGGCGGTTCGACGCCGGCCCGCCCACGCAGAACTCCGTCCGTTCGCCGAATCCCTGCTGTGCCGCGTCGTGCGCGACGACCTGGGCGTGTGCGCCGCAGTCCTTGATCAGTGCGGAGAGTTCCAGCAGTGCGAACACGTCGTAGCGCATCACCGTGAGCTCCGGGCCGCCCGCCTCGCGGTTCACCACCAGCAGCGACTCGGAGTTGTCGGGCAGCCCGAAGAACGCCTGCTTGCGGCGGAGTTTGCGCTTCCACAGATACGTACGGGCGAGCCAGCCGAGCGTGGCGCTGAGGCCGGCCGCGACCACGCCGAGGAGGATGTTGCGCACGTCGTCATTCATGTGCGCGCATGCTAGCGGGAGTACGGACCGGTGTTCGAGGGAGCCTGACGGGAGGCCGGTGGTGAAGTTACGCTGCGCAGAGGGCTGTTGACTGGAGGTACGGATGCGTCGTGCTGTTGCGCGGAATCTAACGGTCTTAGCGGTTTCGGCCACAGTGGTGTCGATCGGCGCGGCGGCGCCACCCGCCTCCGACGCCACCCCGGCGAAGGTGCCCGTCGCGGTCGGGTACGGCGGCGCCGTGGCGAGCGTCGACGCGGACGCCTCCGCTGCGGGGATCGAGGTCCTGAAGAAGGGCGGCAACGCGGTGGACGCCGCCGTCGCCACGGCCGCGGCCCTCGGCGTCACCGAGCCCTACTCGTCCGGGATCGGCGGTGGCGGGTACTTCGTCTACTACGACGCCACATCCCGTACGGTGCATACGATCGACGGCCGTGAGACGGCGCCGCTGACCGCCGACTCGGGGTTGTTCCTGGAGGACGGCAAGCCGCTCGCCTTCGCGGACGCCGTCACCAGCGGACTGGGCGTCGGCACCCCGGGCACGCCCGCCACCTGGCGGACAGCGCTCGACAGTTGGGGCAGCAAGCGGCTCTCGACCGTACTGAAGCCCGCCGAGCGGCTCGCCCGCGACGGCTTCACGGTCGACGCGACCTTCCGCACCCAGACCGAGTCCAACCAGGCCCGCTTCAAGAACTTCCCGGACACCGCCGAGCTGTTCCTGCCCGGCGGCTCGCTCCCGGTGGTCGGCTCGACCTTCACCAACCCCGATCTGGCCCGCACCTATGAGGAGTTGGGCAAGAAGGGCGTCGGTGCCCTTTACCACGGGAAGCTGGCCAAGGACATCGTGGCCACCGTGAACAGGCCGCCGGTGGACCCGGGTTCGGGCTACAACGCCAGACCCGGCAGGCTGTCCTTGACGGACCTCGCGGCGTACGAGGCGAAGCGGCAGGCACCGACGAAGACGGCCTACCGCGACCTGAAGGTCTACTCGATGGCGCCCTCCTCGTCCGGCGGCACGACGGTCGGCGAGGCGCTCAACATCCTTGAGAGCACCGACCTTTCGAAGGCGAGCGAGGCGCAGTACCTGCACCGCTACATCGAGGCGAGCCGGATCGCGTTCGCGGACCGGGGGCGCTGGCTGGGCGACCCCGCCTTCGAGGACGTACCGACGAAGGAACTCCTCTCGCAGCGGTACGCCGATTCGCGCGCGTGCCTGATCAAGGACGACGCGGTGCTGACGAGCCCGCTCGCGCCGGGAGACCCGCGCGATCCGGCGGCCTGCTCCACCGCCGGGACGGCCGCCCCGACGACGTACGAGGGCGAGAACACCACGCACCTCACGGTGGCCGACAAGTGGGGCAACGTCGTCGCCTACACGCTCACCATCGAGCAGACCGGCGGCAGCGGCATCACGGTTCCCGGCCGCGGCTTCCTCCTCAACAACGAGCTGACGGACTTCTCCTTCGCGCCCGCCAACCCGGCCGTGCACGACCCGAACCTGCCGGGCCCCGGCAAGCGGCCGCGCTCGTCGATCTCGCCGACGATCGTCCTGGACCGGCACAACCAGCCGGTCGTGGCGCTCGGTTCGCCGGGCGGCGCGAGCATCATCACGACCGTCCTGCAGACCCTGACGCAGTTCGTGGACCGCGGGCTCCCTCTGGTCGACGCGATCGCCGCGCCGCGCGCCAGCCAGCGCAACGCGGCTCAGACGGAGCTCGAACCCGGCCTGTACGACAGCGCGCTCAAAACCCGACTGGAGGCCATCGGCCACTCCTTCAGGCTGAACCCCGAGATCGGCGCGGCAACGGGCGTCCAGCGCCTGTCCAACGGCCAGTGGCTGGCCGCGGCGGAGAAGGTACGGCGCGGGGGCGGGTCGGCGATGGTGGTACGGCCGACGTCGTAGACGTCATGTTCCGCGCCCCGAAAGGGGCGCGGGGCTGTGACATGTGCGGCTCCGCGGTGTGGGCACGACAAGCCCCACGCACGTCCCGCACCCGACAACGCACCGACCCTTCTTCGGCGAGCAGCGGAGCGCTAGCGCGCCGTCAGCACACGCGGCCCGGCGTCCGTGATGGCCACCGTGTGTTCGGCGTGGGCCGCGCGGGAGCCGTCGTTCGTGCGGAGGGTCCAGCCGTCGGGGGCCGCGTGGTAGCCGTCGGTGCCGCCGCCGATGAGCATGGGCTCGATGGCGAGGACCATGCCGTGGCGCAGGGGCATTCCGCGGCCGGGACGGCCCTCGTTCGGGACGCCCGGGTCCTCGTGCATACGGCGGCCGATGCCGTGGCCGCCGAAGCCGTCCGGGATGCCGTACCCCGCCGCGCGGCACACCGTGCCGATGGCGTGCGCGATGTCCCCGATGCGGTTGCCGACGACGGCCGCCTCGATACCCGCCGCGAGGGCGCGCTCGGCGGTCTCGACGAGTCGGGTGTCCCCGGCGCGGGGCTCGCCCACGATGAAGCTGATCGCCGAGTCGCCGACCCAGCCGCCGAGTTCGGCGCCGAAGTCGATGGAGACCAGGTCACCGTCGCGCAGCCGGTAGCCGTCCGGGATGCCGTGCACGATCGCGTTGTTCACCGAGGCGCAGATGACCGCGGGGAACGGGGTGGGCGCGAAGGAGGGGCAGTAGCCGAGAAAGGGGGAGCCGGCTCCCGCGTCGCGCAGCACCTGGTGCGCGACCTCGTCCAACTCCAGCAGGGAGACGCCGACATCGGCCGCCTTCCGCACCGCCGTGAGGGCCCTGCCCACGACCTGTCCCGCCTCGTACATCGCGTCGATCGACGTGTCCGTCTTCAGTTCCACCATGCCAATTACTATACCGGTATTAGAATGGTGCCATGGTACGTACCCCCCTGACCCCCGAAGAACGTGAACGCGGCGAGCGCCTCGGGCAGTTGCTGCGTGAGGCCCGCGGCGGCCGCAGCATGGTGGAGGTCGCGGCGACCGCCGGTATCTCCGCCGAGACCCTGCGCAAAATCGAGACCGGACGGGCCCCGACTCCCGCCTTCTTCACGGTGGCGGCGCTGGCGGGAGCGCTCGGGCTGTCCATGGATGATCTTGCTCACAGCCTCGCTCACAGCACTCTGCGCCCCGTCGGAAAACTTCCCGTAGCGGTTCCGTAACACGGAGGGTGTTTTCTACCGGGTCGGAACACTTCAGTCTGGCGGGGAGTTGTGTGATGGCTGTGGAACAACTCCCGGTTCAGGTGGGGGAGTTCGCGAGATACCTGAGCGGGCTGATGAAACGGCTCGGTCAGGACGGCGGCTGGTGCGCAGTGTTCTGGCAGCGTGACCCCGACGGCATGCGAGCCTGGCTGGAGGGCTGGGAAGTGCCCCCGTGGGATGTCGTGGAGGCGCTCCTCCAGGACCTCGCCGCGGAGTACGGCGCCCAGGCCGCCGCCCAGGAGGTCCAGCGGGCCCGCTCCCTGCACGGCGCCTCGCTCGCCGCGTACGACGCCCGGCCCGGCGGCCGAGATGCCCTCGGTGACCGCCTCGATGTCACGCTCCGCGAACAGCGCTACGCCGCGGAGCGCGTGGCGGAGCTGGGCCGGCAGCTCCACTCGGCCGGCCCCCAGAGGGAGGCCGAGTCCCTCCGGATCGACCTCGCCTGGGCCCACGACGACCACGAACGGGCCGTGGCCCGCTGCGCCGAGCTGCGCCTCCGCACGGAGAACCTGGACCGAAGCGCCCTGCGCACCCATGCGTCGGGCGCGCTCGAAATTTCGGGGCGCGCGGGCGGAGACGTGCTTCGGGTGGGAGGCGCGGAAGAGGCGGGAGGCTTAGCGCGAGGGGCCCGGCAGGGGCCGGAGGAGCGTGCGGCCGAGGCGGGGCCCGGCAGTCCGGAGGCGGCGGCCCGCCGACACCCGATCGTTCCGGAGCAGACGGGACCACGGTCGCGGTTCGCGGCCCTGGATCACTCCGTGACGTCCGGCGCCGGATCGTACGACCCGGCGCTGCACCGTCCTGACGCCTACGACTCCTACGAGCAGCCCGGTACCGGTCCGCGCCCCGGCTCCTACGCGCCTGCCCGACCGGGTCAGGGAAGCGACCCCTACGCGGTCCCCGCCGAGCGGCCCGAGCGGCCCGACGGCCCCCAGCCCGCCACGGCCCCCACCGCACGCCCCGACCCCGCTCCCGGCCCCGCCCCCAAGCAGCGCTCCAAGCGCCGCGCCCGGGGCAGCGCCCGCTTCGCCGGAATGATGGAGGAGGAGGCGGAGACGGCTCCCGTGGCCGTCCCGGAGACGGCCGCGCCGCCCCTGCCCGCCCCGGCCGCGACGAGCGGCCGTAAGCAGCCCCGTGGCGCCCGTTTCGCGGGTGCCGCCGAGGAGCCGGCGCAGCCGCGCACGCAGCCGTTGGACGAGGACGCGCGGCGGGCCACCACCGAGACCGTTCAGACGCTGATCAGGCTGCGCCGCGAGGGGCGCAGCGGCGAGGCGCACGCCGTGCTCGTGGAGGCCGCGTACTGGCCCGCGCCCCGCTTCCCGCTGCTCGCCGCCGAACTGCACCGCGCGGGCCTCGACGCAGACTGGGCCACCCTGCTGTGGGAGGCGGCGGCCTCGCTCCCCGCCGACCGGCTGGTCGGCGCCGCGGACGCACTCGTCGCGGCCGGTCGCGTGGACGACGGCCGGCAGATGCTGCGCCAGGGCGTCGCCCGGCCCGCGCCCGAGATCGGGACCGCCGTGCTCGGCCTCGCCGACGAGGGCCGCCGGCGCGATCTCCAGGCGCTGCTCGACGCGTACGTACGCGTCCGCACCCCCGAAGAGGCGGCCCGCAGCGTGGAGGCGGACCCGGGACGTCTCGTCCCCCTCCTCCTCGCGGCTGCCCGGGGTGTCTCGGAGCAGTGCCACTGGGACCTGGTGCACGCCCTGCGGGTGGCGGGGTTCACCGCCTGAGTCACCCGAACGGGCGTTCGCGCGATCGACCGCTCACCCACAGGGGTGCGAAACGTGATCGACTCAGCGGGTTAACGGCGATGGTCTTGGCAAGGCTGTCCGGGGGGCTTACTTTCAAGCCTCTACAGCCTTTGTCTACGGGCGTAGAGGCTCTCTGACGTCCCGTCGAAGGAGCAGCTCATGGCCAACGTCGTACGCGCCGCTCTGGTCCAGGCCACCTGGACCGGCGACACCGCATCCATGGTCGCCAAGCACGAGGAGCACGCCCGCGAGGCGGCCCGGCAGGGTGCCCAGGTGATCGGCTTCCAGGAAGTCTTCAACGCCCCCTACTTCTGCCAGGTCCAGGAGCCCGAGCACTACCGCTGGGCCGAGCCCGTGCCCGACGGGCCCACCGTCACCCGGATGCGGGAGCTCGCCCGCGAGACCGGCATGGTCATCGTCGTGCCCGTCTTCGAGGTGGAGCAGTCCGGCTTCTACTTCAACACCGCGGCCGTGATCGACGCCGACGGAACCTACCTCGGCAAGTATCGCAAGCACCACATTCCGCAGGTGAAGGGCTTCTGGGAGAAGTACTACTTCAAACCGGGCAACGTCGGCTGGCCGGTCTTCGACACCGCGGTGGGGAAGATCGGCGTCTACATCTGCTACGACCGCCACTTCCCGGAAGGCTGGCGGCAGCTCGGTCTGAACGGCGCCCAGCTCGTCTACAACCCCTCCGCCACCTCCCGCGGCCTCTCCGCCTACCTCTGGCAGCTGGAGCAGCCCGCGGCGGCCGTCGCCAACGAGTACTTCATCGCCGCGATCAACCGGGTGGGGCAGGAGGAGTACGGCGAGAACGACTTCTACGGGACGTCGTACTTCGTCGACCCGCGCGGCCAGTTCGTCGGCGAGACCGCGAGCGACAAGGCCGAGGAACTCGTGGTCCGCGATCTCGACTTCGACCTGATCGAGGAAGTCCGTCAGCAGTGGGCGTTCTACCGCGACCGCCGTCCCGACGCGTACGAAGGGCTGGTGCAGCCGTGACCGACCTGTACGCGCGGCACAAGGCGGTGCTGCCCGACTGGCTCGCCCTGTACTACGAGGACCCGATCGAGATCACCCACGGCGAGGGACGCCACGTCTGGGACGCGGACGGCAACAAGTACCTCGACTTCTTCGGCGGCATCCTCACCACGATGACCGCGCACGCGCTGCCCGAGGTGACGAAGGCCATCAGCGAGCAGGCCGGGCGGATCATCCACTCCTCCACGCTCTACCTCAACCGGCCGATGGTCGAACTCGCCGAGCGGATCGCCCAGTTGTCCGGCATCCCGGACGCCCGCGTCTTCTTCACCACCTCCGGCACCGAGGCCAACGACACGGCCCTGCTGCTCGCCACCGCGTACCGGCAGAGCAACCAGATCCTGGCGATGCGCAACAGCTACCACGGCCGCTCGTTCAGCGCGGTCGGCATCACCGGCAACAAGGGCTGGTCGCCCACCTCGCTCTCACCTCTCCAGACGCTGTACGTGCACGGCGGCGTCCGCACCCGCGGCCCGTTTGCCGATCTGAGCGACGCCGAGTTCATCGCGGCCTGCGTCGAGGACCTGAAGGACCTGCTCGGCCACATCCGCCCGCCCGCGGCCCTGATCGCCGAACCCATCCAGGGCGTCGGCGGCTTCACCACGCCGCCCGACGGCCTCTACGCGGCCCTCCGCGAGGTCCTGGACCAGCACGGCATCCTGTGGATCGCCGACGAGGTGCAGACCGGCTGGGGCCGCACCGGCGAGCACTTCTGGGGCTGGCAGGCGCACGCCGCCGCGGGCCCGCCCGACATGCTCACCTTCGCCAAGGGCATCGGCAACGGCATGTCCATCGGCGGCGTCGTCGCGCGCGCCGAGATCATGAACTGCCTCGACTCCAACTCCATCTCGACCTTCGGCGGCTCGCCGGTCACGATGGCGGCGGGCCTGGCGAATCTCACGTACCTCCTCGAACACGACCTCCAGGGCAACGCCCGGCGCGTCGGCGGTCTGCTCCTCGAGCGGCTGCGGGCGATCACCGCGCAGCTGGACGGCGTACGGGAGGTGCGCGGGCGCGGGTTGATGATCGGCGTCGAGCTGGTCGAGCCGGGCACGGACAAGGCCAGTCCCGCCGCCGCGGCCGCCGCCCTCGAAGCGGCCCGCGAAGAAGGCCTGTTGATCGGCAAGGGCGGCGCTCACAACACCAGCGTGCTGCGCATCGCGCCCCCGCTGACCCTCACCGTCGCGGAGGCGGAAGAGGGCGCGGCGATCCTGGAGCGCGCACTGAGGTCCACCCAGTAGCAGAACGTGACCAGGGCGAGTGAGCCGAAGGGGCGCGCCGGTGTCGAGGGGCCGAACGCGCGGAGGCCCGAAGGGGCGAGCACGATCGGCCCCTCGACACCGGCTGGAGCGCCCCGGAGGCGAACCGAGCCTCCAAAAAAGGAGGAAGGTAGTGACCACCGCCCTGTCGGTACGCCAGGTCCTCACCCTGGACCGGGTGCTCGCCGGAGAGCCCGAGGTGGTGGCGGGCGCCGGCCATCTCGACCGGCCCGTGCGCTGGGTGCATGTCGCCGAGGCCGCCGACGTGGGCGTGATGCTCACCGGAGGCGAAATGGTGCTCACCACCGGGGTGTTGCTGGCCGGTGACCCGGACGCGCAGGCCGAGTACATCCGTTCGCTGCACCGCGCGGAGGCCGCGGCCGTCGTCCTCGGCCGTGCCTTCCCGACACCGCCGGACGTGATGCGCCGCGCGGCCGAGCGGTGCGGGCTGCCGATGGTGGTGCTCCATCGGCCCTTTCCCTTCGCTGAGTTGACCGAGGAGGTCCAATCCCGGCTGGTGCGGCGGAAGTTCGCGGCCGTGAGCCTCTCCGAGGCCGTGCGGACGGCGCTCACCGGGCTCATCACCTCTGGTGCCCCGCTGCAGCGGATGCTCGACGAGATCGCCGGGCACGCCGCCTGTCCCGTCGTCGTCACCAACCTCGCCCACCGGGTCCTGGCCACGGCGGGGGAGCGGTCCGCCGTGGACGACGTGCTGCGCGACTGGGAGCGCATAGCGCGACAGGCGGGCGGCAGCGAGGGCGACGGGTGGATCCGGGCCGAACTGGGCGGACGCGGCGAGCGCTGGGGGCGCATCGTGCTGTGCGGCTATCGCGGTGACGCGGCCACCGGACGGCTGCTCGCCGACCGTGCCGCCGAGGCCCTGGTCCTGCACCGGATGCTCGGCGGCTCCGCCCCCAGCTGGGAGGAGCAGTCCGCGCAGAGCCTGCTGACCGACCTGGTGAGCGGTGTCGTACCGGCCCGGCAGCTGCTCCCGCGGGCGCGGGCGGCCGGGCTGCCCGTCAACCGGCGGTCCTTCGTACCGCTGGTGGTGCGGGACGGCAATCCGGCCCAACTCGACCGTGTGCTTCGCCTGTTGGGGCTTCCCGGGCTGGTCGCGGACCTGGCGGACGACGCCACCGCCGTGCTGCTCAGCCTCGCCCGGGACCAGGACGCTCAGGCGCTGGCCGAACACTTCGCCGCCCGGCTGCGGCACGAGACCGGCGCCCGTACGACCGTGGCGGCCGCCGCAGCGCGCACCGCGTGGGACGACGTCCCCGGCGGTCTGCGCGAGGCCCTGCACGTCGCCGAGGCCGCTGCCGACGCACCGGCCGACCCGGACAGTCGGCCGGCGCTCGTGCGGCTGCGTGACGTCCATCTGCGGGGGCTGGTGCGGCTGCTCAGGGACGATCCGCACGTCCAGTCCTTCGCCGAGCGGGAGTTGGACGGGCTGCTGTGCGGGGCCGACGCCGAGTCGGAGCTGCTGCCCGTGCTGCGGACGTATCTCGCGACCGGCCGCAACAAGTCCCGCACCGCGCAGCTGCACCACGTCAGCAGGCCCGCGCTGTACCGGCGTCTGGAGGCGATACAGGCACGCCTCGGCGTCGATCTCGACGACTTCGAGCAGGCAGCCTCCATGCACATCGCGCTCCTCGCGCACGACGCGCAACAGAGATGAAACATGCAACGACGTGGGAAAACGGTGAGGAAACATGAGTCGACGCCGGCGTGACACGGTGGAACGCCGCGCGCCCGCAGACGTGACACGGTGCAACTCAAAGCGGCTCCCCGGGCTTTCTAGGCTCCTCGCACACCGAGCGACCGGAGGTCCCGATGAGCAGAGTGATCCGCGCCGCCGTCTTCCAGACTGCCTGGACCGGCGACAAGGAGTCGATGATCCAGGTCCACGAGCAGGCGGCCCGCGACGCGGCCGCGCAGGGCGCACAGGTGCTGTGTTTCCAGGAGCTCTTCTACGGGCCCTATTTCTGCCAGGTCCAGGACAAGGCGTTCTACGAGTACGCCGAGCAGATCCCCGAAGGCCCGATCGTCCAGCGCTTCCAGGCACTGGCCAAGGAACTGGGCATCGTCCTCGTGCTGCCGATGTACGAGGAGGAGCAGCCCGGCGTCCTGTACAACACCGCCGCCGTGATCGATGCCGACGGCTCCTACCTGGGCAAGTACCGCAAGACCCACATCCCGCAGGTCCCGGGATTCTGGGAGAAGTTCTACTTCCGCCCGGGCAACTCCGGCTGGCCGATCTTCGACACGGCCGTCGGCAGGATCGGCGTATACATCTGCTACGACAGGCACTTCCCCGAGGGCTGGCGTGCTCTCGGCCTCGCGGGTGCCGAGATCGTCTTCAACCCGTCGGCCACCTCGCGCGGTCTGTCCGGCTACCTGTGGCAGCTGGAGCAGCCGGCCGCGGCCGTCGCCAACGAGTACTTCATCGGCGCGATCAACCGGGTGGGCGTCGAGGAGTACGGCGACAACGACTTCTACGGGACCTCGTACTTCGTGGACCCGGAAGCCCAGTTCATCGGCGAGGTGGCGAGCGACAAGGAGACGGAACTCGTCGTCCGCGACCTGGATATGGCCAAGCTCCGCGAGGTGCGCGACCGGTGGCAGTTCTACCGGGACCGCGCTCCGGGGACGTACGGGCCGCTGACCGCGCCGTAGGCGCACCGCGCTCCGCGGGCCCGGCACGCGGGGGGTCGGGCCCGCGGCACCGTGTTCCTCACCGGCTTTCTTGCGAGGAAACAGCGTTGACCTCAGCTTTTAACAGCTTCGGTATTCCCTCAGTGCACACACGACCGGAAGGAGAGGGAGCATGAGCCGTACCGTCATCCGTGGTGGCCTCGTCATCACCGCGTCCGACGAGATCCACGCCGACGTCCTGATCGAGGACGGCCGGATCGCCGCCCTCGCGGCGACCGGGACCCCGGCGGCCGAGTCGTGGACGGCCGAGCGGACCATCGACGCCACCGGCAAGTACGTCATTCCGGGCGGCGTCGACGCCCACACCCATATGGAGCTGCCGTTCGGGGGCACCTTCGCCTCCGACACCTTCGAGACGGGCACCCGGGCGGCGGCCTGGGGCGGCACGACCACCATCATCGACTTCGCGGTGCAGAGCGTGGGCCACTCGCTGCGCGAAGGCCTCGACACGTGGAACGCCAAGGCCGACGGCAAGTGCGCGATCGACTACGCCTTCCACATGATCGTCTCCGACGTCAACCAGGAGACGCTCAAGGAGATGGACCTGCTGGTCGAGGAGGGCGTCACCTCCTTCAAGCAGTTCATGGCCTACCCCGGCGTCTTCTACAGCGACGACGGCCAGATCCTGCGCGCCATGCAGCGCTCCGCCGAGAACGGCGGCCTGATCATGATGCACGCCGAGAACGGCATCGCGATCGATGTGCTGGTGGAGCAGGCGCTGGCGCGCGGAGAGACCGACCCGCGCTTCCACGGAGAGGTCCGCAAGGCGCTCCTCGAGGCCGAGGCCACCCACCGCGCCATCAAGCTCGCCCAGGTCGCGGGGGCGCCGCTGTACGTCGTGCACGTCTCGGCGCAGGAAGCGGTCGCCGAACTGGCGCGGGCGCGCGACGAAGGCCTGAACGTCTTCGGTGAGACCTGCCCGCAGTACCTGTTCCTGTCGACCGACAACCTCGCGGAACCGGACTTCGAGGGCTCGAAGTACGTGTGCAGTACGCCCCTTCGGCCCAAGGAGCACCAGGCGGCGCTGTGGCGTGGCCTGCGCACCAACGACCTCCAGGTCGTCTCCACCGACCACTGCCCGTTCTGCTTCGTGGGCCAGAAGGAGCTCGGCCGGGGCGACTTCTCGAAGATCCCCAACGGGCTTCCGGGTGTCGAGAACCGCATGGACCTGCTCCACCAAGCCGTGGTCGACGGTCACATCTCGCGCCGCCGCTGGATCGAGATCGCCTGCGCGACCCCGGCCCGAATGTTCGGCCTGTATCCGAAGAAGGGCACCATCGCGCCGGGCGCCGACGCCGACATCGTCATCTACGACCCGCTCGCCGAGCAGGTCATGTCGGTAGAGACGCACCACATGAACGTCGACTACTCGGCGTACGAGGGCAAGCGGGTCACCGGGCGGGTCGAGTCCGTGCTCTCGCGCGGCGAAATGGTCATCACCGAGCGGGAGTTCACCGGACGCGCGGGTCACGGCGTCTACACCCCCCGCTCCACCTGTCAGTACCTTCTCTGAGCGACTAGGAGTGGCGCCATGGACTTCGGACTCGTCCTGCAGACCGACCCCCCTGCCTCCCGCGTCATCGACCTGATGAAGCGGGCCGAGGGCAACGGTTTCACCTACGGATGGACCTTCGACTCCGCCGTGCTGTGGCAGGAACCCTTTGTGATCTACAGTCAGATCCTTGCCAACACCGAGAAGTTGACGGTCGGCCCGATGGTCACCAACCCGGGCACCCGCACCTGGGAGGTCACCGCCTCCACCTTCGCCACGCTCAACGACATGTACGGCAACCGCACGGTGTGCGGCATCGGGCGCGGCGACTCGGCGATGCGCGTGGCCGGACGCAAGCCGAACACCCTCGCCCGGATCAGCGGCGCGATGAAGGTCATCCGCGCTCTCGGGCGCGGCGACGAGGCCGACCTCGGCGGTACCGTCATCAAGTTCCCCTGGGTCAAGCCCGGCGCCGAACTCCCGGTCTGGATGGCCGCGTACGGCCCGAAGGCCCTCAAGATGACCGGCGAGGAGGCCGACGGCTTCATCCTCCAGCTCGCCGACCTCTATCTGACCGAGTACATGGTCAAGGCGGTGAAGGACGCGGCGGTCGAGGCCGGCCGGGACCCTGTGGATGTCAAGATCTGCGTGGCCGCACCCGCGTACATCACCGAGGACGACTCGCCCGAGGCGCTCGCCCACGCGCGTGAGCAGTGCCGCTGGTTCGGCGGGATGGTCGGCAACCATGTCGCCGACCTCGTGTCCAAGTACGGCGAGCACTCCGCCGCCGTACCGGACGAGCTCACCGAGTACATCAAGGCGCGCGAGGGGTACGACTACTCCCACCACGGACGCAGTGACAACCCCGACACCAAGTTCGTGCCCGACGAGATCGTCGACCGGTTCTGCCTGATCGGCACGGCCGAGCGACACATCGAGAAACTGAAGGCGCTGCGCGAGCTGGGCGTCGACCAGTTCGCGGTGTACGACATGCACGACGCGCAGGAAGCCGTGATCGACGCGTACGGGACGAAGGTCATCCCGGCCGTCAACGGCCAGTAGTAGGGGGCCCGATCGGGCCTCCTCCCCGTTCTCCCCTTCCCGCCGTCCCGGGAAGGGGGCCAGGGCGCTCCCCGCGCACCCCCCAGACGCCCGCACGGCCTTTCCCGACACCTCTCACTGATTGGCCTGCCCATGACCGAGACCGTCCCCACCGACAGCCCACCGGCCGCCCAAGTCACGCTCCCCGACGGCCGGGTGGAGATCGCCCCCGGCGCACCCGCGCCCAGCGGCCCCTACGCCAACGAGGACCTGCTGCCGGTCCCGGTCGAGAAGCGCACCTGGACCACGTACAACTTCTCGGCGCTCTGGGTCGGCATGGCCCACAACACCGCTTCCTGGACCCTGGCTTCCGGCCTGATAGCCGTGGGCATGGACTGGAAGCAGGCCGTGTTCACCATCGCGCTGGCCAACCTGATCGTGCTGGTCCCGATGTTGCTCACCGGGCACGCCGGACCCAAGTACGGCATACCCTTCCCGGTCTTCGCGCGCGCCTCCTTCGGCGTCCGCGGCGCCAACCTCCCTGCCGTCGTACGGGCGTTGGTGGCTTGTGGCTGGTTCGGCATCCAGACCTGGATCGGCGGTGAGGCGATCTTCTTCCTCGCCGGGAAGCTCTTCGGCGACAGCTGGGCGAACGCCGGCCGGATCGGCGGCTACGCCTGGACCATGTGGCTGTCGTTCGCGATCTTCTGGGTGATCCAGGTCGCCATCATCTACCGGGGCATGGAGACGATCCGTCGCTTCGAGAACTGGGCGGCGCCGTTCGTGCTCGTCGGCGCCGGCGTGATGCTGTGGTGGATGAGTGGCAAGGCGGGCGGCTTCGGCCCGCTGCTCGACCAGCCCTCCAAGCTCGGCTGGGGCCCGGAGTTCTGGAAGCTGTTCGCCCCCGCTCTCATGGGCATGATCGGCTTCTGGTCCACACTGGCGCTGAACATCCCCGACTTCACCCGCTACGGCAAGAGCCAGAAGGCGCAGACCTGGGGCCAGGCGCTCGGCCTGCCCACCACGATGACGCTGTTCGCCTTCCTGTCCGTCATGGTCACCTCCGGCTCCCAGGCGGTGTACGGCGAGGCGATCTGGGACCCGGTCCAGCTGGCCGCCAAGACCGACAACGTCTTCGGCATCATCTTCGCGCTGGTCACCGTGCTGGTCGCGACCCTGTCCGTGAACGTCGCGGCCAACCTGGTCTCACCGGCCTTCGACTTCTCCAACATCGCACCCCGGAAGATCAGCTTCCGGGCCGGCGCGCTCGCCACCTGCGTCCTCGGCGTGCTGATCTTCCCGTGGAAGCTGTACTCCGACCCGCAGGGCTACATCTTCACCTGGCTCGGTCTGGTCGGCGGCCTGCTCGGCACGGTCGCGGGCATCCTCATCGCCGACTACTGGATCCTGCGCCGCACCAAGCTCGACCTCGCCGACCTGTACCGCACCGGTGGCCGCTACTGGTACGACGGCGGCTGGAACTGGCGGGCCGTCGTCGCCTTCGTCACCGGCGGCGTCCTGGCCATCGGCGGAGCAGACTTCCATCCGCTGATCGACGGGCGGCCCATCCCGGCCCTGGAGTCGCTGGCCGACTACGGGTGGGCGGTCGGGCTCGGTACGTCGGTGGTCCTGTACCTCGCACTGATGCTGCTGCGGGGGCGAGGGAGGACCGCTGTCTGATTCATCCGATTTAGATGCACCGGGTAGAGCCGGCCCCTTCACTCGGGTCGGCTCTACTGGGCCGATCTCTCGAGTGTGGCCACCGCTTCCGTGGCCGCCTTGAGCGCCCCGTCGAAGATGACGTCCGCCTTGGGGGCCTTCTTCGTCTCGAAGTCGCTGCCGTTGTACGTGATGACGACGATGCCGTTGGACGCGCGGACCGTCAGGACGGTCTCACGGGTCTCCTGCTTGTCCTCGGTGGTGAGCTTCGACGCGGAGTACGCCTCGTCGCCGAGCCCGGAAACCGACGCTCCATCACCCTTGTCGGTCGTACGCCCCTTGAACGAGCTCTGCGCTTCCTTGTCCGACTCCTTGATCTCGTACGAGACGTCGAGCCAACGGTAGTCGTAGCCCTTGAGCGCGTTCCAGGAGCAGGTGCGGCGCACGGTCTTGTCGGTCGAGGCGATCTCCTGGCCGGCCGTCTTGGCTCCCGGGACCAGGGATGTGATCGACTTCGTCGCCACCGCGGTGCAGGGAGCTGGTGACGAGGCGTACGTCTTGGTGGCCGCGGAGGTCGAGGGAGCGGTCGCCGTCTTGGTCTTCTGGGGCGTTTTGGGCTCGGCGGCGGTCGGAGCCGCGGTGAGCGGGCCGGACGTCAGGGCCCAGCCCGCCGAGGCGAGCACGGCGACCGGCAGCAGACGCGCGGTGAGGGCGAGCGGCAGAGGAAGAGAACGCACGGCGCACTTCTCGTGGGGGACGGTGCGGAGAGGGTCCGCACTGCGGACGGGACGCCAGTGTCACACGAGTCCCTGTGGGGCGGAAGTGCAAACTTCTCCCTTCCTGTGCGATGACAGTGCCTCACTGTTGACGCACTGTGCGCCACTTCGCCGCGACGAGCCGCGTCACCTGCGATCTTTGGCCGGATGGACGGGCAGCGCGCTCTCGATCCGGTCGACGGCGGCGAACGCGCCGTACGCGACGAGCCGCACCAGGCTGTCGTCGCTATGGATGGGTTTGCGCCAGGCCGCCACATCCTCGTCCGTGATCCGGTACGGGGCGAGCGCGGCCAGCAACGCGAGTCGAGCCCCGGGCCGCGAGCGGTCGGGAAGCACGTTCCACGCGAGCGAAGGGTGTGCTCCGTTCCAGGCATCCAGTGTTTCCCGTACGAGGATCCGGTCTGCCTCGTCGAGAAGTCCCGCACCCGCGGTGGCGGCGGCCCGCAGTGCGGCGTACGCCGGGCCGACGGTGGCCCCCCGTGCCCAGTCGGGGCCGGGGTTGTCGAGAGGGGCCACGCCCACGCCCGGGGCGGGGCGGCGGCGCACTGTCCTGGCGAGGGAGCGCCCGCCCGGACTCCGCACCGCCCTGAACCGCTGCGCAGTGCCCGCCAGCAGATTCTCGGTCAGCAGTGCCGACACGACGCGGTTGATGAAGTGGAAGGAGAGCGCGGTACCGATCCAGGCGGGGGCGTGTGCGCCAGGGAAGGGCAGCGGAGTCAACTCCGGGGCGCCGGGGGGTCCGGGTCGCCTCGCCCCATGCCGGCACGCGCGCGTGCTTCTCGTCGGTGAGCGTCTCCCCGCGCGCGGCCTCACCAACGAGGAGATCGCCGCGCACATGGTCATCAGCCCGTTCACGGCCAAGACCCACATCAGCCGCGCGATGACCAAGCTGGGCGCCTGCGACCGGGCCCAACTCGTCGTGTTCGCCTACGAGTCGGTCCTGGTGACGGCGCGCGGGCGCGCGGAGTGACGGCTTCCGCCGATCTTCCGTGCCATCATCGGCGCGTGATCGCGATACGCCTGACATGGACCCGTTCCGCCGTCCTCGCCTGCCTGTTGGCGCTGGCCGCGAGCGGGTGCGGGCTTTCCTCCGAACTGGATCGCGAGCTCAATCCCGACCGCAAGCCGACCCCCTCCCGGACCCGGGCCGCCCCGCCGCCCGTGTCCGTGCCGCCCGTGTCCGCACCGCCCGAGCCGTCGCCCACCGTCCCGGTCCAGGTGGTGCGCGGCTGCCCGTCGTCCGGTGTACGCGTCGACACCGGCCCCGTCGACGCCGCCATGGGCCTGCGCGCCATGACCCTCATTCTCACCAACTGCGGCACGCGGCCGTACGAGGTGAACGGCTACCCGTCCGTCCGCGTCCTCGACGAGGGGGGCGCCCCGATCCCGGGAGTGCGGACCGTCGAGGGGACGGGCCAGGTGCCCATGGCGCCGGAGGACACCGGCGCCGAGCCGCTGACCCTCGCCCCGGGTGACACCGCGTGGGCAGCCCTGTACTGGCGGATGGCGGCCGCGGACGGTACGTATCTCCGGGTCGCCCCACAGAAGGGGCGCGACACCATGAACGTACGCCCCGAGGAGCCGCTCGACATCGGCCCGGAGAACACCCTCGGGACGACGGCGTGGGCCCCCGGGCCCTGAGGCGAGGGGCTGAGGTTGCCCCGGGGGTGTGGGCGGGCGCAAGGTGGATGTGGGGGACGAGAGCCCTCGGGAGATGGTCATGCGGCGGCGCAATCGACTCGGTAGGCGGCGCAATCGACTAGGTACCTGGTGCACCGGACTGCTCTCGACGGTGGCTCTCCTCACTGCGAGTGCGGTCACGAGCCCGACCGGTGCGAGCGCCGCGACGCAGCCGCCTACGCCCACCGACCCACTCGCGTCCGCACAAGAGATACGCACCGACACGCCCGAAGGGCTGGCCGAGTATCTGGGCCTTGCCTACGCCAGCGTCGACGGCTATTGGCGGGATGTCTTCAAGGAACAGGGTCTGACGGGGCCGTCCTCTTTCTACACCGCCCCGATACCTGGGGAAGACGGCTTCTCCAGTCACTGCACGGATGAGCCCGTCGCGCACGACACGCCGTCGTTCTTCTACTGCCCGTGGGACGTTTACACGGATGACGAGGGCGTCACCCACTCGGGCGCGATCCATTTCCCGGTGACGACGGCCAGGGCCGTGGGGAACCGGACCGGCGACTTCGCGCTGGCCACCGTGATGGCCCATGAGTACGGTCACGACGTACAGAGGGAACTCATGGACCAGCTGAACCTGCGGGACATTGTGCAGATGAAGGACGGCGCGCCCGTTCTGGAGGACGGGGACACCGTCAATGTGAAGGAATCCGAGCTGATAGCGGACTGCTTCAGCGGCAACTGGACCAAGTACGTCTCTCAGCAGGGCCTGGTGGCCACCGCTGATCTGTCCGAGGCTGTCAACGCCCTTGAGCTGGCGGGCGACAAGGAGATCGGCGGCGCTCATCCCCACGGCAGCAAGCAGGAGCGCACGACTGCCTTCACCCTGGGCTACGACAGCGGTGATCTCATGGAGTGCGCGCGCCAGTACTGGGTCACCGAGAGGTGGGAATGACCGGACCGGGAGTCGGGGCCCAGCCCTTCTCCGGCAGCACGCGCTGATTCCGGGCGGCCCCGGGTATTCACGACGATTCCACCCGTAGTGCACCGGACAGGCAGGGATTGTCAGTGGCGCGTGTTGTCATGGAGCCATGATCGAAGACATCGAAACCATCGACGAGTTTCTCGCTCACCACGCGTCCGACGTCGAAGAAGCGGTGCGGCAGGCGGCCGCCACCGAGATCATGCCGCGCTTCAGGCGGCTCGCGGCACACGAGGTCGACGAGAAGAGCGGCCCGCACGACCTGGTGACGGACGCCGACCGCAAGGCCGAGGAGTACCTCACCGAAGCGCTCTCCAAGCTGCTGCCCGGCTCGGTCGTGGTCGGAGAGGAAGCGGTCCACGCCAACCCGGTGACGTACGAGGCGATCCAGGGCCAGGCCCCCGTCTGGATCATCGACCCGGTCGACGGCACCCGACAGTTCGTCCACGGCGACTCCGGTTTCTGCACACTCGTCGCACTCGCGCAGGATGGCGTCGTCCGCGCGTCATGGACCTACGCACCGGCCCGCAACCGGCTGGCCGTCGCCATCCGCGGTCAAGGCGCGCTGCTCGACGGTGAGCCGTTGCGCTCGGGCTCGCCCACGCCCGGCCACGACCTCGAGATAGCCACCTCCCACCCGGACTACACCACCGACGAGCAGAAGCGCGCCTTGCTCGGCCTGCGCACCCAAGGTGTCCGGCCGCGTCCGTGCGGCTCGGCGGGCCTCGAGTACCTGGCCGTCGCCCGGGGCAAGTTGGACGGCACCGCCTTCTCCTGGGAGGCCGCATGGGACCACGCCGCGGGTCTGCTGCTGGTCGAGGAGGCGGGCGGCATCCACCTGACCAGCACGGGCGAGCCGTTCCGTATCACGGGAGGCAACGCCCTGCCGTTCACGGCGGCACGGGACGAGGCCACGGCCCGCCGGGTGGTGGCGCTGTTGACTGCCGGAGCGTGATGCCGTGGGGCCATCGCGGCGTGGTGCTGTCGGTCACCGCAGCGTGATGCCGTCGGCCATCTCGGCCTGGACTCTGTCGGCCACCGAGGCCTGCACTCTGTCGGCCCTTGCGGCCTGATGCCGTCGGCCACCTCGGCCTGACGCTGTCCGCCACCGCGGTCTGATCAGGAGACTCCGCGCACGCCGCCCGGCGCCCGGTTGCCGTGCCCCCGCGCCGTCAAGGTTGTCAGTCCTCCGGCATATCCTGATGTCCAGTGGCCGTCGGCTGACAAAGGAGTCCGAAGGTGCCGTCGATGCTCGATGCGGTCGTGGTGGGTGCGGGGCCGAACGGACTGACGGCTGCCGTGGAGCTGGCCCGCCGGGGCTTCTCCGTGGCCGTGTTCGAGGCGCGGGACACCGTGGGCGGGGGAGCCCGCACCGAAGAGCTGACGTTGCCCGGATTCCGGCACGACCCGTGCGCGGCGGCCCATCCGCTGGGCATCAATTCCCCGGCGTTCCGCGCGATGCCCCTGGAGCGGTACGGCTTGGAGTGGCTGCACGCCGAGTTGCCCATGGCGCATCCGTTCCCCGACGGTACGGCAGCCGTCCTCGCGCGTTCCGTGGCGGAGACGGCGGCCTCGTTCGGCCCGCGCGACGCCGGTGCGTACCGTCGGCTGATCGCCCCCTTCCTCCCCAAGTGGGACACGCTGGCCCACGACTTCATGTCCCTGCCGCTGACCGCACTGCCCCGCGACCCGGTCACCCTGGCCCGCTTCGGCCTCGCCGGGCTGCCGCCCTCGACCTGGCTGATGCGGCGCTTCAGCGACGAGCGGGCCAAGGCGCTGTTCGCCGGGCTCGTCGCGCATGTCATCGCCCCGCTCGACGGCATCGCCACCGGCGCCGTCGGCCTGGTCTTCGCCCTGGCCGCGCACGCCCGCGGCTGGCCCGTCGCGCGCGGCGGCTCCCAGTCCATCTCCGACGCGCTCACCGCGTACCTCAAGGACCTCGGTGGCGCCGTCCACACCGACTACGAGGTCAAGCGCCTCGACGACCTGCCGCCCGCGCGCGCGTACGTCTTCGACACCTCGCCCTCCGCCCTGTCCCGGATCGCGGGCTTCGGGCGGTATTACGAGGGCTATCGGTACGGCGCGGGGGTCTTCAAGGTCGATTACGCGCTGGACGGACCCGTGCCCTGGACGGCCAAGGAGGCGCGTACCGCCGGGACCGTGCAGGTCGGCGCGAGCCGTGCCGAGATCAGCACGGCCCTGCGCGCGGCCTCGCGCGAAGGCCGGGCGCCGGACGCCCCCTTCCTGATCACCGTCCAGCCCAGCGTCGTCGACCCGTCCCGGGCACCCGAGGGCAAGCAGGTCTTCTGGGCGTACGGGCACGTTCCCAACGGCTGGACGGGGGACCTCACGGACGCCATCGAGCGGCAGCTGGAGCGGTTCGCGCCCGGTTTCCGCGACCGCGTGCTGGCCCGCGCGACCGCCGGCCCACGTGAACTCGCCGCGCGCAACGCCAATTACGTGGGCGGAGACATCGCCTGCGGCGCCGCCTCCGGACTCCAGCTCCTACTGCGCCCCAAGCTCTCCCTGTTCCCGTACAGCACCCCGCATCCGGCCGTCTTCATCTGCTCCTCGGCCACCCCGCCGGGCCCCGGTGTGCACGGGATGTCGGGGCACAACGCGGCGAAGGCCGTGTGGCGGCGGCTGCGGCAGTCCTGACCGCGGGCGCGTCCGCGGCGCGTCACCGACACAGCCGTCCCTTCCGGCACGACGAGAAGGCCCGTCCTTCCCGGCACAAGAAGAAGGCCCGTCCCTCCGGCACAGGAAGAAAGCGCTGTCACACGTCTCGACATCGGTTCTGCCCCCACCCGACCATGCAAAGGGGCCGTGACATGACCGTGACAGGAGACTCCATATGATCAAGCGCAGATCGGTGCTGACCGCGGCGGGCGGCGCACTCCTCGGCAGCGCGCTGGCTACGGGCACTGCTCGGGCCGATGCGACCATCGGGGTCAACCCCAGTGCGACGTACGGAAGTTGGGAGGGCTGGGGCACCTCTCTCGCCTGGTGGGCCAATGTGTTCGGCGCGCGCGACGACTTCGCCGACATCTTCTTCACCACCAAGTCCGTCGCGTACGGCGGAAGGACGCTGCCGGGCCTCGGCCTGAACATCGCCCGCTACAACCTGGGCGCGTGCAGCTGGAACAGTGTGGGCGGCACGACCATGGTCGCCTCCCCCAACATCCCCGCCTTCAAGCAGATCGAGGGGTTCTGGCAGGACTGGAACAACGAGGACCCCACGTCCTCCGCCTGGGACTGGACGGCCGATGCCGCTCAGCGGGCGGCCCTGGTCAAGGCGACCCAACGCGGCGCCGTCAGTGAGCTGTTTGCCAACTCGCCGATGTGGTGGATGTGCCTCAACCACAACCCGTCCGGCGCGGCCGGCGGCGGCAACAACCTCCAGTCCTGGAACTACCGCCAGCACGCCTCCCACCTGGCGAGCGTGGCGCTGTACGCGAAGAACAACTGGGGCGTGAACTTCAGCACCGTCGACGCCTTCAACGAGCCGTCCTCCAGCTGGTGGACGGCGACGGGCACCCAGGAGGGCTGCCACATGGACGCCGCCGTCCAGGCGGCCGTCCTCCCGTATCTGCGCAGCGAACTCGACAAGCGCGGCCTGACCGCCACCCGGATCTCCGCATCCGACGAGACGAGCTACGACCTGGCGCGCACGACCTGGAACTCGTTCGGTTCGTCGACGAAGGCGCTGGTCAGCCAGGTCAATGTGCACGGCTACCAGGGCTCCGGCGGCCGCCGCGACCTGCTCTACACCGATGTCGTCGGCGCGGCGGGCAAGAAGCTGTGGAACTCCGAGACCGGCGACTCGGACGCCACGGGCCTCACTCTGGCGAGCAACCTCTGTCTGGACTTCCGCTGGCTGCACCCGACCGCGTGGGTCTACTGGCAGGTGATGGACCCCAGCTCCGGCTGGGCGATGATCGCCTACGACGCGAGCACCCTCCAGCCGACCACCGTGCAGACCAAGTACTACGTGATGGCCCAGTTCAGCCGTCACATCCGCCCCGGTATGACCATCCTCGACACCGGTGTGGGATACGCGGTCGCGGCCTACGACGCGAGCGCGAGGCGGCTGGTCGTCGTGGCCGTCAACTCCGGTGCCGCCCAGAACCTCACGTTCGACCTGTCCAGGTTCACCCAGGTCACCGGGGGCAGCGGCGGTCTCGTACGACGCTGGAACACCCTGACCTCCGGCGGCGGTGACCTGTACACCGCGCGCACGGACACCTACCTCAGCGGCAAGACGCTGACCGTGCCCTTCGCCGCCGCGTCCGTACAGACCTTCGAGATCGACGGCGTGGTGGTCTGACCTTCGGCGGGTGTCCGACGCGTGGGGGACAATGCGGTCATGGACGTAAGGAGGAGGTCGAGGCAGTCATGACCGCCATCACCCTGGCCCAGGGAGACATCACCCGGGAGAGCGCCGACGCGATCGTCAACGCCGCGAACTCGTCGCTGCTCGGCGGGGGCGGCGTGGACGGGGCCATCCACCGCCGCGGTGGCCCCGCCATCCTCGCCGAGTGCCGCAGGCTCCGCGCCTCCCACTACGGCAAAGGCCTGGCCACCGGCAAGGCGGTCGCCACGACCGCAGGCAAGCTGGACGCACGGTGGGTGATCCACACCGTTGGACCGGTGTTCACCCATGCCGAGGACCGCTCGAAGCTGCTCGCCTCCTGCTACCGGGAGTCCCTGCGCGTCGCCGCCGAGCTGGGCGCGCGGACCGTCGCCTTCCCCGCGATCTCCACCGGGATCTACGGCTGGCCGATGGACGACGGGGCGCGGATCGCCGTACGGACCGTGCGCGAGAGCGCGGATCCGTCCGTCGAGGAGGTGCGGTTCGTGCTGTTCGACAAGAAGGCATACGACGTCTTCGCCGAGGTGCTGGCGGAGGGCTGAGCAGTGTGCCGGGGTCCGCAGGGGCGCCTTCGTGCCGGGCTTTGGAGCGTCTCCTTCGTGCCGGGTTTCGGGCGGGCGTCCCGCATACCGCGCTCCGGTCGGCGCTTCCGGCCTGCACCCTCGTGCGGTTCACGGTAACTTGACCATGATTTTCGCGATTTCCACCTTCGCCTTACGTCCTGTACGGCGAAGGTGCCCTGCAGCCTGTCGGGCCGAAGGGTGGACGATGGCCACGACCTTGAACCTCCCGCACGTCGGCGCCGCCGAACGCCACGGGCGTCTCCCCGTGCGCCGCACCGCCGTCGCCCATCAGGACCGGCTGGAGGTGCGGCCGCCCTATGCGCTGACCGGTCACGAGGCCGCAGCGACCGACTTCCCTGCCGTGTGCTCCTCCGTCGCTCCCGCTGCCCGGGCGGGCCGAGAAGTATGAACCCCATGCCGCCGGGCGCCGCCACGACGACCGTCAGCAGACGGGTCCCCCTGCAGGCCGCGGTGACGCTCGTGGTGGTGGTGTGCGTCGGCTGTCTCGCGCGGCGTCACTGGTCGGTGATCGCGGCCGGCGCCGATCGGCTGGCCGTCGCCGACCGCGGCTGGCTGCTCGTGGCGGCCGTGGCCACCGCGGCGACCTGGGGGTGTTCGGCTCTTGCCCAGCAAGGGGCGGTGGCACGGCCGTTGCCCGCCGGGCGGCTGATGGCCGTGCAGTTCGCGGCCTCCGCCGCCAATCACGTGCTGCCGGCGGGGCTGGGCGCCGGCGCGGTCAATCTGCGCTTCCTGACCCGGTGCGGTCTGCCGGTCGCCCGGTCGGCGACCGCGCTCGGGGTGAAGGCCACCGCGGGCGCTGTCTCGCGGTGTTTCCTGATCGCCGTGTTCGCGTCCGCGTGTCCCGGCGTGCTCCGCCTTCCGCACGTCTCCCCGACGGTGGTCGCCGTGACCGTCGGGGTGGTCGTGGCTGCCGTGGCCCTTCTGTCCGGCCCGCTGCGGCGCGCGCTGCGGGCCGTGCTGGCGGACGTCCGCGCCGTGCACGAAGTCCCGGCGCGGACGGCGGCGTTGTGGGGCGGCTCGGTCGCCTTCCCCTCGCTGCACGCCGCCGTGGTCGTCGCGGTCGCCCAAGCCCTCGAGCTGCCGCTGCCCCCGGCCCAGGTCGCGCTGGCGTACCTCGCCGCGAGCAGCGCCGCCGTGCTGCTTCCCACCCCCGGCGGAATCGGTTCCTTGGACGCGGCTCTGATCCTGGCCCTCACCTTGGTCGGAGCCCAGGGCGGTGCGGCGGCGTCGGCCGTGCTCGGCTACCGGCTGCTGACGATGTGGCTGCCGCTGCTTCCGGGACTGGTGACGCTGGGCGTGCTGGTGCGCCGCCGGGTGCTGTAAGTGAACCGGCGACAGCGACCGTGGTGGTGACAGCGCCCGATTGTGGGGGGCGGGCCGGGCGTCAACCTCCATGGCGACCTCCACGTCACTCGGACGCGTCGCTCAGCCCGAGCCGCAGATGCTCCACGTGATACACCGCCTGGTCAAGGAGTTCGGCGACGTGATGGTCGTGCAGCGCGTACACGACCGACCGGCCCTGGCGCTCGCCGACCACCAGTCCGAGGTTGCGCAGCAGCCGCAACTGGTGCGAACACGCGGACTGTTCCATGCCCACCTCGGCGGCCAACTCCGTGGCGGGGAGTGGTCCTTCGCGCAGGCGGGCGAGGATCAGCAGACGTGAGGGGGTGGACAGTGCCTGGAGCGTGGTCGCCACCTTCGCGACGTTGGCCGCGTCCAGACGTACGCGCTCGGTGGCGTCCTGCGCGGCGGTGACGGCTCCATGACCCATGGACGCATCCTACCTACCACACATGAAGGCATGAATGAGTCTTCATGTGTTCCTGTATGGTGCCCGCGTGCCTTCCACTCTTGCCTCGTCTCCCGCCGTCGACGCACCCCTCCGGACGGCCCCGCGCCGCCGCACCCGTGTCCTCGCGCTGCCGGAGGCCCGCTGGGCGCTCCTCGCGACCGCCGCCTTCCTGCTCGCGCTCCCGCCGCATCTCGCCGGGGCGCCCGGCTGGATGTACGGCCCGCTCTACGCGATCGCGTACGTCGCCGGCGGCTGGGAACCGGCCATCGAAGGGCTGCGGGCGCTGCGCGAGAAGACCCTGGACGTCGACCTGCTGATGATCGTGGCGGCCCTGGGCGCGGCCGCGATCGGGCAGGTCCTCGACGGTGCGCTGCTGATCGTCATCTTCGCCACCTCCGGTGCCCTGGAGGCCCTGGCCACCGCACGCACCGCCGACTCCGTACGCGGCCTGCTCGACCTCGCGCCCGCCACGGCGACCCGGGTGACTGCCGACGGTGAGGAGTCGGTCGCGGTGAGCCGACTCACCGTCGGTGATGTGGTGCTGATCCGCCCGGGCGAGCGGATCGGCGCCGACGGACGGGTTCTGGACGGCACCAGTGAGGCCGACCAGGCGACGATCACCGGCGAACCGCTGCCGGTGGTGAAGGCCCCGGGCGACGAGGTCTTCGCGGGCACCCTCAACGGCACGGGCGCCCTGTGCGTCCGCGTTCAGCGCGATCCCGCCGACTCGGTGATCGCCCGGATCGTCACCCTCGTGGAGGATGCCTCGCGGACCAAGGCGCCGACGCAACTGTTCATCGAGAGGGTCGAACAGCGGTATGCGGTGGGTGTGGTGGCCGCCACGCTCGCCGTCTTCGCCGTGCCGATGGCCTTCGGCGCGGACCTCACCGGCGCGCTGCTGCGGGCGATGACCTTCATGATCGTCGCCTCGCCGTGCGCGGTCGTACTGGCCACCATGCCCCCGCTGCTCTCGGCCATCGCGACCGCCGGACGGCACGGGGTCCTGGTCAAGTCGGCCCTCGCCATGGAACGCCTCGGCGAGATCGACACGGCCGCTCTCGACAAGACCGGCACGCTGACCGAGGGCGTGCCCGAGGTGACGGCCGTACGTCCGTCGCAGGCGTCCGGCCTCGACGAGGACGCCCTGCTGGCGCTGGCGGCCGCCGCCGAGCACCCCAGCGAACACCCGCTCGCCCGCGCGATCGTCGCCGCCGCCCGGACCCGCGGCCTGCGTCTCGCGCCCGCCGTCGACTTCAGGGCGAAGCCGGGACACGGCGTCACCGCCTTGGTCGAAGGCCAGGTGATCACGGTCACCCGCCCCGATCCCGACAGCCCCGCCGACCCCGAGAGCCCCGGCCACCCCGACAGTCCCGCCGACGCCGACCGCCCTGTCGACGCCGGCACGGTCGTCCTCGTGGCGCGCGCCGGCGTCCCCGTCGGCACCCTCACCCTCACCGACCGCCTCCGCCCCGACGCCGCCGAGACCGTCGCCGCGCTCACCGCGCTGACCGCCACCTCACCCGTGCTGCTCACCGGCGACAACCCGTGCGCCGCCGCCGAGGTGGCCGAGGCCACCGGCATCACCGACGTACGCGCGGGTCTGCTGCCCGCGGACAAGGTCGCGGCCGTACGAGATCTGCAACTGGCCGACCGCAAGGTCCTGTTCGTCGGGGACGGGGTCAACGACGCCCCCGCCCTGGCCACCGCCCATTCGGGGGTCGCCCTGGGCCGGGCCGGCTCCGACCTCGCGCTGGAGACGGCCGACGCCGTCCTCGTGCGCGACGAGCTGGCGGCGATCCCCGCGGTCGTACGGCTGTCCCGTGCGGCCCGCCGCCTGGTCACCCAGAATCTCGTCGTCGCGGGTACCTTCATCACGGTCCTCGTCCTGTGGGACCTCCTGGGCCACCTGCCGTTGCCGCTCGGCGTCGCGGGCCACGAGGGCTCGACCGTGCTGGTCGGGCTGAACGGACTGCGGCTGCTGCGGGAATCCGCGTGGGACAGGTCGGGCCTGGACCAGCGTCTCTGAGGGGCTTGGTGGTCGGACCTCCAGCCTCAGGTCGCCGCACCTCGATGTCGGATTCTCGCCAGCCCCGCCCTCGCGCGTGCCCGATGCTTGAGAGATGCGGAACGGGATGCACACCGACACCGAGCGCTGTGTGCGGGCCGTCCAGTCGAAGGACGCGCGCTTCGACGGATGGTTCTTCACAGCGGTTCTGACCACGAAGATCTACTGCCGGCCCAGCTGCCCGGTGGTGCCGCCGAAGCCGGAGAACATGACGTTCCTGCCGAGCGCGGCGGCCTGCCAGCAGGCCGGCTTCCGGGCCTGCAAGCGGTGCCGCCCGGACACCAGCCCCGGCTCGCCCGAGTGGAACCAGCGCGCCGACCTGGTCGCCCGTGCCATGCGCCTGATCGGCGACGGAGTCGTGGACCGCGAGGGCGTACCCGGCCTCGCCACCCGGCTCGGCTACAGCACCCGCCAGATCGAGCGGCAGCTGCTGGCCGAGCTGGGCGCGGGACCGCTCGCGCTCGCCCGGGCCCAGCGCGCCCAGACCGCGCGGCTGCTCATCGAGACCACCCCGCTCCCGATGGCCGAGATCGCTTTCGCCGCCGGGTTCTCCTCGATCCGCACCTTCAACGACACCGTGCGCGAGGTCTTCGCCCTCCCCCCGAGCGAGCTGCGCGCCCGACTCCCCAAGAAGCGGACGGCACTCACACCGGGGGCGGCGGCGACGCCGGGCATGCTGAGCCTGCGGCTGCCGTTTCGCGCCCCGCTCAACCCCGACAACCTCTTCGGCCACCTCGCCGCCACCGCCGTACCCGGCGTCGAGGAGTGGCGCGACGGCGCGTACCGGCGCACCCTGCGGCTGCCCTACGGCCACGGCATCGTCGGTCTCGCCCCGAACGCCGACCACGTCGCCTGCCGCCTCACCCTCAGCGACCTGCGGGACCTGCCCGTCGCCATCAGCCGCTGTCGCCGCATGCTCGATCTGGACGCCGACCCGGTCGCCGTCGACGACCAGTTGCGCACCGACCCGCTGCTCGCCCCGCTCGTCGACAAGGCGCCGGGCCGCCGGGTGCCGCGCACGGTCGACGAGGCCGAGTTCGCGGTACGGGCCGTGCTCGGCCAGCAGGTCTCCACGGCCGCCGCCCGCACTCACGCGGCCCGCCTGGTCACCGCGCACGGCGACCCGGTCGACGACCCGGAGGGTGGCCTCACCCATCTCTTCCCGTCCGCGGAGTCCCTCGCCGCGCTCGACCCGGCATCGCTGGCGATGCCGCGCACCCGCCGCATCACCTTCACCACGCTCGTACGTCAACTCGCCGACAAGTCACTCCACTTGGGAGTCGAGAGCGACTGGGCGGAAGCCCGCGCCCGGCTCCTCGCCCTCCCCGGCTTCGGCCCCTGGACGGTCGACGTCATCGCGATGCGCGCCCTCGGTGACCCCGACGCCTTTCTCGCCACCGACCTCGGAATCCGGCGCGCGGCCCAGGAGTTGGGCCTGCCGTCGACGCCGGGAGCCCTGACGGCGCGCGCGGCGGCGTGGCGCCCGTGGCGGGCGTACGCGGTCCAGTATCTGTGGGCGACGGACAGTCACCCGATCAACTTCCTCCCCGTATAAGCCCTTTGCGTAATCCTTTTCAAGGACGTCCAGTGAAACAGCACACGGTCATCGACAGCCCCTACGGCCCCCTCACCCTCGTCGCCGACGACGGCGTCCTGTGCGGCCTCTACATGGTCGACCAGCGCCACCGCCCACCGCAGGAGAACTTCGGCGAGCGCGACGACACGCCCTTCGGTGAGGCGGCAGACCAGTTGGAGTCCTACTTCGCAGGCGAGTCGAAGGAGTTCACACTTGAACTCCGGCTGATCGGCACACCCTTCCAGCGCACGGTCTGGGACCAGCTGCGCCGGATCCCCTACGGCGAGACCCGTTCGTACGGCGAACTGGCCGAGGCTCTCGGCAACCCGGGGGCCTCCCGGGCGGTGGGTCTCGCCAACGGCAAGAACCCCATCGGCATCATCGTGCCCTGCCACCGTGTGGTGGGCGCCGACGGAAGCCTCACGGGCTACGGCGGCGGCCTGGACCGCAAGCAGCGCCTGCTGGACTTCGAGCGAGGGTGTGCCCTTTTCTGAAGGACTCGCCCTTCCTTGAAGGACTCACCGAGGGCCCACCCTAACCGCTCTCGGCGCTCAGTCGGCGCAGCAGCGCGGGCAGCGCCGTCCCGATGGGCTCCCGTACGACCTCGTCCGCCCGGTCGTCGTACGGCGTCGGCTCGGCGTTGACGATGACCAGCCGGGCCCTGTGGTCGGCGGCGACCCCCGCGAGCCCGGCGGCGGGCTGCACCTGGAGGCTGCTGCCGACCGCGATGAACACCTGGCACGCCTTGGTGATCGCCACCGCTTCACCGAGCACCACGGGATCGAGCCGCTGCCCGAACATCACCGTCGCAGACTTGAGGATCCCGCCGCACTCCAGGCACGGCGGATCGTCCTCACCGGCCTCGACCCGGGCGAGGGCGTCCTCCATCGGCGTTTTCGCATGACACTTCGTGCACACCACGGTCCGCGCCGTGCCGTGCAGTTCGAGCACCTTGCGGGCCGGCATCCCGGCGAGCTGGTGCAGCCCGTCCACGTTCTGCGTGATCACCCGCACCGGTATCCCGGACCGCTCCAGCTCGGCCACCGCCCGGTGCGCCGCGTTCGGCTCCGCCCGCAGCGTCCGGTTCTTCCGCCGCATCTGCCACGCCCGGCGCCTGATCTCGGGATCACCCATGTAGTACTCGTACGTCACGAGCTTCTCGGCCTCCGGATCCCGCCGCCACAGCCCGTTCGGGCCACGATAATCAGGAATCCCGGAATCGGTGGAGATCCCTGCTCCACTGAGGATGGCGACGAGTGGCCTGTTCATGGGCCGAGAGTAGGACGCTTGCCTGCTCGGAGCGAGCGGATATCAGGGCGTGGCCCGCGCGGGCTGGTCGGCTGAGATCCACGTCTGCGCAAAATGACGTGGATCAAGAGGGCGCTCGCACATCAAGGTGATGCCCGCCCCGTTCCTCCGGGTCGTAACCGATTTCGCCCGATTTTCCGATGCGTGATGGCAGCTCACGGCCGTCCGCCTTCCACATGTGCAGTGCATGGGGGTTCAGCTTGTCCGCACACGCCCGTCGCACCCGGACCGTCATCGGATCCGCACTTGCCGCGCTCTCACTGGCGGCGGGGTGTACCACGCATACCGAGACGAGCGCACACGGCCATCGGGAGGTGTCGGCGGTTTCCCTGCAGACCGTGTCCCCGTCGCCGGCCCTCACCGCGCGGGCAACGGAAGATCTGCGCGCCCCCCCACAGATCGTGAGCAGCGACGGACTGCTCAGGACCAGGATCGTCGTCGAACGCAAGAAGGTGCGCCTGGCAGGCCGCGATCTGTGGGCCCTGACGTACAACGGGATGTACATGCCGCCCACGCTGCGTCTGCGGCCGGGGGACCGGATGGAGATCTCCTTCACCAACCAGCTCGACCATCAGACGAATCTGCACGTCCATGGCATGCACGTCTCACCCGTCGGCAATTCGGACAACGTCTTCCTCAAGATCGAGCCAGGGAAGACCTTCACCTACGAGTACACCTTCCCCAAGAGCCTGGAGCCGGGAACGTACTGGTACCACCCGCACCCGCACCCGCACACGCTCTCCGCCGCGCAGACCGCAGGCGGCATGGCCGGCCTGATCGTGGTCGACGGCCTCGACGAGTATCTGCCCGCGCCGCTCCACGGGATCACAGAACACGTCGTCGCGCTCAAGGACTTCCAACTCGTGGGCGACCAGATCAAGACCACGAATCTCAAGATCGGCGCACCCACGACACGCACCGTCAACGGGCAGCTCAACCCGCGGAGCCGGATCAGGCCCGGCGAGACCCAGCTGTGGCGCCTCGCGAACATCGGGGCCAACATCTTCTACAAAGTGACGCTGCCGGGCACCAAGTTCCACATCGTCGCCCGGGACGGTTACCCGGTGAACAAGGTCTACTCCGTCGACTCCTTGGTCATCCCGGCAGGCGCCCGCTACGACGTGCTCGTCCAGGGCCCGAAGGCCGGCGTGTCGGAACTGCGGACCCTGCCGTACAACACCGGCAAGGCCGGTAACCAGTTCCCCCGGGCGACGCTGGCCACGGTCCGGTCCGACGGCGCACCGATGCGACCCGCGGCCTTGCCCACAGCCTTCGCCCCGGTGGACGACCTGGCGAAGGAGGCCGTCGCGGGACGCAAGACGGTCACCTTCACGGAGAACAAGGCGGGCACGCTTTTCTACATCAACCACAAGCAGTTCGACCACAGCCGCATCGACTTCCGGGCCAAACTCAACACCGTCGAAGAGTGGACGATCAAGAACGACAGCGACGAGGTCCACTCGTTCCACATCCACACCAACGACTTCCAGGTGCTGAGCATCAACGGCAAGCCGCAGGTCAACTACGGCTTGCAGGACACCGTCGACGTCCCTCCACGCGGAAACATGGTCATTCGTATCCGGTTCCTCGACTATCCGGGCAAGACGGTCCTGCACTGCCACATCCTCAACCATGAGGACGCGGGGATGATGGCGGTACTCCAGATCGACAAGTAACCGCCGTCGCGGGGTGTTCGTGGAGGTCAGGGGAACATCGAGCGCGGGCCCAACAGCAGGGCGGCGAGCCGTAGATACGCCTTGTACGCGTCGGGCGTGAGCCAGGACAGTTCGACTGTGCTGCCCATGGTCAGGTGACCGTCGCGGGGCACGTTGACGACGCCGCGGCAGCGTGAGCTCAGGCCTCGGATGCTGCCGGAATCGAGGGTCCAGCCGGCCGCGGGGCGGCTGTGGTTGAGGACGACGACGGCCTCGCGGACCAGGTCCGGCAGGTCGAGGGCCACCAGCCGGTCCATGGCCTGCTGCGCCTGCGTCAGCCCGGCCGGATCCGCCCGCGAGACGATGACCACGCGGTCGGCCTCCCTGAGCACCCAGGGCATGAACTTGTCCGAGTCGACCAGCGTGAGTTCGAAGTACGCCTGGGTGGTGTGCGTCACCCGGCGGAAGTCGTGGTCGGTGAACTGGCCGACTCCCGAGGCGCGGGAGACGGAGTCGTTGGCCAGCACCTGGAGCCCTGAGCGGTGCGGCGACAGGAACAGCTGCAGATCCTCGAAATGCCGCACCTCGTGCAGCGACTCGGCCAGGTCGGACAGGCTGGCCAGCGTGTTGCGGAACACCCGGCCGCCGATGCGGACCTGGCTTCCGGTGTGCCGGTCGGCGTCGATGGCGAGTACCCGCTCCTGCCGCTGGTCGGCGAGTACGGCCCCCAGCACCATCGTCGTCGTGGTGCAGCCGACCCCGTCCTTGACGCCCACGAGCGCGATCCGCATGGGCTGGCTCAGGGGTGCCCGGATCGTGCGCATCCACTGCTCGCGGTCGCGCTCCTCGTCGTCGGCGGCATCCACTTCGGGCGTGCCGGAGCCCTCCGATTCGTCCTCGACGTCATCCCACTCCGCCCCGTCCGGCAGCAGCGCTCCGAACGCCTCCGCCACCTCACGGGCGGTCGGCCGCTCCTCGGGCTCGGGCTCGACACAGCGCAGCAGCAGCTCGGCGATCGTCTCGTCGAGTTCCGCGAGCTCCGGGCTCCTGCGCAGCGCCGCGTTCTCGTACCCGCGCCACGCCCGGCCCGTCGCGGCCTGCAGCAGGATCGAGCCGAGGGCGTACACGTCGCCCGCAGTGATCCGGGACTCACCCCAGAACGTCACCTCGGGCGCCCGATAGGGGGAGTGGGCCGACATGAACGGCGTCGACGCGGTCCACGCGCCGTCGATGCGCGCGGACATCCAGCCGATGAGGCGCAGCGTCGACTCGGTGACCAGCACGGTGCCCGGGGTCAGCGCTCCGTGCACGATTCCCTTGGCGTGGCAGCGGCTGAGCGCCCGAGCCAGATTCCAGCCCAGCCACGTGAACAGCGGGGTGCCGGGCAGCGCCCCGGCCGCGTCGAGCACGGCCCGCAGCGGGGGCGCCGGAAGACCGCTGACCAGTGTGTCCAGGCGCAGGGCCAGCCACGGAGTGGGGCCTTCCAGGTCGCTGCGGACCATGGCGGGCGCGTACACCCCGTCCATGCGGCGCAGCGCCTGCCGTTCGACGTCGAGCAGCTCCCGTGCCACGGGGGAGTCGAACACCCGCAGCAGCACCCGCTGCCCGGACTCGTCCTCCCCGATGTACGCGGTGGGTTGGCCGCTGGTGCCGTCGCGCTGCAGCAGCCGGTACGGACCCAGGGTGCGGGGGTCCCGAAACTGCCGCGGCAGCCACGAGGGGGCGTCCTCCAGGCCCGACGGCAGCCGCACCGGCTCGTACTCGGTGGGCCGCGGCGGCGCGGGGGCCATCGGTTTGGCGCCGAGATGGGTGAGGAGGCGGTCCTCCAGCCAGGCGAACGGCCGGGTTCCGGGCAGCAGTTCACCCGTACCGGACGGGTGGGCCAGCCAGGCGGGGAAGTCGGGCGAGCGGCCCACCAGGGTGCGCAGCCGCTCGGTGACGGCCCGGGTGGTGCGCAGCAGATCGATCGGGGACGCGGTGTCGAGCAGGATCTCCTGGGCGTCGCCGGCGAAGCCGAATCTGCGGTGCTGGGCCGGCAGCCGCTCGTCGGCCGGCTCCACCTGGCGCATCAGGCCGCCCAGGAACACTTCGGCCAGATGGGCGGTGTCGGCCCGCCACGGCACGGCGGCCTGGACCAGCCGCATCACGGGCACCGTGAGCGGGGACACGGCGGCGAGATGGGCGGCCAGCCGGTAGGCCTGCGGCGACGCGGCGTCCCGGAATCTGAGCACGGCGTCTCCCGCGCCGCCGCCCCGGGTGTCGGCACCGTGCCGGGGCCCCTTCGCCTGCAGCGGTGCCAGCAGCGGCAGTTCCGCGCTGCCGCCCGGCGAGGCCACCAGCCGCGCCCACGTGGCGACGGCCGGCGGATACGGTTCGAGTACGGGGACCGGGACGCCGGGGAACTCGTCGCCGAGCCCGGACGGCAGCAGCGGGTCGGCCACCTCCCAGGTGTCATTGGCCGCGCCGCGCCGCCGGGTCGTCACCAGCCAGGGCTCCGAGCGGATGCCCGACCCGTCCCACATGTGGGAGGGCAGCGCGTGCATGATCGCCGTCGGTCCCTGGTGCGCCCAGCGTTCCAGCGCCGCGTGCAGCCGCCCGTCCCGCCAGCAGGCGCCGACGCCGTCGCTGATCACCAGCACCAGCGTGCCGCCCGAGGGGTCGGCGACCGACGCGGGGGAGAGCAGTGGGGCGTGCGGGTCGAAGGGGCGGGAACGCAGCAGCGGGGCGCCCGCCGATCTGGTGTCCAGTCCGTGCACCCGGATGTCGCGGAAGGCGCCCAGGCGTTCGAGCAGGGCTCGCAGCTCCATCGCCAGCCGCCGCCACAGCAGCATGGAGATGCCGTCGTCGATGAGCAGCGTCAGATCGAGCCAGCGTTGCCGGGCCGGGCGTGTCACCACGTCGGGCAGTCCCGTCTCGGCCATCGCGGCCGCCGTGGCCTCCTCGTCGAACTCCCGCTTCAGCGGGCCGGGCTGGGGCTGCTTCAACAGGCGGAGGGAACGGCTGAGGCGCAGCTCGTCCGACCCGAGCGCCTTTTCCTCCGGCACCCGTACGGGCAGCGCGCCCTCGCCGGGTGCGTCGCGCAGGCCCGGTGCGGCGAGATCGGCGAACTCGGGCGCGCTCCGCGCGGCCGCCGCCGCGTGCAGCGCGCCCAGCAGCTGGGCTGGGGGCGGCGGCTGGGGCGGTGCGGCGGGTGGGCGGAAGTCGCGCTCCGTCGGGGCCGAGCCGTCCGCCGGACGCCCGGTGTCCGTGGCGCCCGCGCACGGCGGGAGCGCGGCATCCGCGGCCAGCGCGCTCGCGAGCGGTGCGTCGGCACCCGGCGGAAGCCGCGTCGCCAGCCACAGGGTGTCGAGCAGCTCATGGATGGACAGCTCGTGCCCGGCGAGCCGGCCGAGCCTGCTCAGCGGAGGGAGGACCGACGGCTCTTCCGGCACGCCGGTGCCCCCGCTGTCCTCGCCGTCGTCCGACACGTCACACCATCCCGCCCAGGCGGTGCAGTACGGCGTCCAGCAGCCCTTCGGCGTCCAGATCGACCCCGCCCTTGCGCAGGAACACGGCGTTGAGCAGTTGGTCCGTGGCGAGTTCGCCGGGCGCCCGGCGGTTGATGAAGGCGTGCAGCAGGTCCTCCACGTCGGACAGCGCGTCCTCGCCGAGATGCGCGGCGACGATGTCCCGCAGCCGGGCCTCGTCCGGGTCCGGCAGATCGAGCCGTACGCAGCGACGCATGAAGGCCGGCGGGAAGTCCCGTTCGCCGTTGCTGGTGATCACCACCACGGGGAACTCCCGGCACCGCACCACACCCCGCGTCACCGTGACCCGCTCGCCGCCCGAGCCATGGGTCAGCACCGGCACCTCGGACTGTGTCTCCGGCAGCCGGGACAGCTCCGGAATCTCGAACTCGCCCTCCTCGAACACGGTCAGCAGATCGTTCGGCAGATCGACATCGCCCTTGTCCAGCTCGTCCACGAGCAGCATCCGCGGGCGGTCGCGCGGCACCAGCGCGGTGCCCAGCGGGCCGAGCCTGACATAGGTGCCGATGTCGGGCTCGGTCTCCCCGCGCTCCTGACGCAGATGGGTCTCGCGCAGGCGGCCGATCGCGTCGTACCCGTACAGGGCGTCCTTGAGGACGGAACGGCTGTTGACGGGCCACTGCAGGACGGGGCCGAGGGACAGTTCGTGCGCGATGGCGTGCGCCAGCGAGGACTTGCCGGTGCCGGGGTGCCCGGTGACCAGCAGCGGACGGCGCAGATGGAGGGCGGCGCTGACGACGTCGGCCTCCGTGCGCCCGATCAGGTACGGGCGATGCCGCGCCCGGCTGCTGCCCGTACCGTCGCCGAACTGCCGCCAGGGCGGCGCGTCGGGGAACTCCACCTGCCGGGCTGTGCGGTCACCGCGGAACAGCCGCCACCCATCCGCCTGATGAGTCCGATGATCCTGATGAGTCATGCTGTCCGCTCCGTTCCTTCCGAGGGGTCGGCGAGCTGGAGTTCGTCCGGCAGCGGCAGCCCGAGGTCCTCCCACACCAGGGCGGGGCGCGCGGGTACCGCCCGGTCCGCGTAGGCGCGGACCCTGAAGTGCCGTACGCGCTCCGGGAGTCCGTCCACGGGACCGTGCGGGGCCAGGTCGTCGAGCGGGTGGCCGTCGTCCGGACCGGAGGCCGCCCGGTCCCACAGCACGACCGGCACCCCCATCACCAGGCACACCGGCAATAGCTCGCCGCGGTGCTCGGTGCTTCCCTGCACAAGGACGCGAGCGGTGTCCCGATGGGTTGTCTTGAGCAGCCCGATGAGTCCGGCTCTGCCGCCGATCCTGTGGTCGGCGAGGAGGGTGTCGCTCTGGTGACGGGTGTTCCAGCGCCGCTTGAGATCGGCGGGACCGGTACGTGAGCGTCGCCGGATCTTCGGGCAGCGCAGCACGAGGTGGAAGTCCTCGCCGAGCGGGGCGGAGATGTACTCGTCGGCACCCGCCCCGTCCCATTCGTCCAGCGCCAGCTCCAGGGCGTCCGGCGGCACCGACACGGCGACCAGCGCGACACCGTCCCCGGCGCCCTCCGCGCCGCCCGCCACCTCCCGGATCAGCCGGGCGATCTCGCGTCCGGTACGCGGCCGGTCGGACTCCGTCGCGGCACGCGCGGGCGTGCCGTCGGGGCGCAGCCGCCACACCGAGCAGCGGTAGTGGCCGACCGGGTCCTTGGCGTACCGGTCCAGCTCCACCAGCACCCGGACGGCGGCCGGCGCGGTCCGCCGGGACCAGCGGTCCGCGTCCCCGCGCCGCTCCCGCAACGCCGACGCGTGGATGCCGAGACGGGTGGCGACCCGGCCGCTCCACTCCCGCAGCGCCTGGCGGGCCAGGTCGCCGCTCGTCTCGGCCGCCACGTACTCGACGACGCGCAGCAGGGCCGGCAGACGGGGCGTCTCGTCGGGGACGGGTGACCCGTCCCCGTGCCAGTTCTCCAGTTCGCGTACGACCGCGGGCACGGCGGCGGGTGCGAGGCGGGCCGCCTGCAGCGAGCGCGGCAGGTCGACGTAGGGCAGCGCGGCGGTGGCCGCTCGCGACAGCAGGCCCGGATCGTGCTCGGTGAGGTGCTCCAACTTGCTCACCAGTGCCCGGTGTTCGGCCACCGACAGCAGACGGGCGGCCTCCGTGAGCCGGCCCAGGGCCAGCAGCCGGTCGAGTTCGGCCCGGCCGCGCGGGTCGTCCGCCACCTTGGGCGCGAGCGACTCGGCGAGCGTGGGCAGCGCCCGCTCCGTGCCGCCGAGCAGATGGGCCAGCTCCTCCACGGTCGGCGCGGATCCGTCGGCCGGAGCCCGCAGGGCGAGCTGGGCGGCGAGTACGGTCGCGTGGTCGGCACGCGCCCTTGGGTCGCCGAGCAGGCTGTGCAGCGGGCCGACCATCATGTCGCGCACCGACTCGGCCTCGGCGAGGGTGGCCGCGGACCGCTCCCGCGAGCCGTTCGCCCGCGCGGCCCCATCGGGCGCCGCCCCCACCTGGGCCAGCTCCCGAAGCACCGACTGCCAGCCGAGCCCCCAACTGCGCCGCACCGTGTGCTGAGCCGAGAGCGCACCGTCCGGAGCGGTGATCCGCCCCATGACCAGACCCACCGCCGCCCCATCGGCCACCGACCACAGGGGGCCGCCGCTGTAGCCCTCGTCGACCGCGGCGCCCGACAACTGCCCGTCGAGATAACAGATCCGGCCGTCGTACGCCCCCACCCGCGCGTCGGCGTACGAGAACGGCTGCCCGCCCCCGTACCAGGCCCGCACCTGCTGGCCGCGCTCCATCTCCAGCCAGCGCACCGGGCTCACGGGCGGCGGCGGATCCTCGTCCAGTTCCAGGACGGCCAGATCGCCGTCCCACTCCAGGGAGCCGTCGGCGACCGGGCCGTACTGCGATGACCGGGGCGGTATCCAGGCGACCAGCCGGGCCGGGAGTACGTCCGCGGCGGACAGCACCGGGAAGGACACGTCGAGCGTGATCTTCCCCGGGTTGTGCGGGCTGAGGCTGCGCAGTCCGAGTGCCGCGTTGATGACATGGGCGCAGGTCAGCAGCCTGCGGCCGAGGAGATAGACACCCGCGCCCGCGGTGCGCCCGCGATCCGCGGACAGGACACGCACCAGCGCACCCCGAGCGTCCTTGTCCGCCGGATCGTCCGCCGGACCGAACCAGGTCACGGCTCGGCCCGGCGGGGAAGCTGCCAGGTCGCCGAAATCGTCATGCTGGCCTGGCCGCCCACGCCCACGATGCCGAGCTTCAGGTCCTGCCCGATCTGGATGCCGAAGTCGACGGAGATCTCGTCCGGCGGATCGGGTATCCCGCGGATCGAGTCGTGCACCTGCTGCAGTACGGGCCCCAGCGGGCTCAGTACGCTGCGCAGTCCGTCCGTCGCCAGCGACGCGACCCGCGCGCCACGCCCGACCGGCACCACCCCGGAAATACCGCCCGGTAGATCGGCATCCGTGGCCGGCCCCACCGACTCCTGGCCCGCGGCAGCGAGTTCGAGCCGGACGTGGGCCCCGTCGTCGAGGGTGAACTCCATGTAGTCGTAGTGCGGCACAGAGGCATTGTGCCGATCAATGTCATCCAAAGGTAGGGAAGTTGACAAATCCGCACACGACATCCGCTGGACCGCGTCGGCGGACGTCGTTCACCCGAGCTTCGCGTTCTGTGCGGTGAGTACGGCCGCCGGGATTTTCGCGTCGCTGGACTTGGCGTCGGCCAGGGCCGTGCTGTCCTCCGCGTAGTAGACGGCGAGGACGTCGTCGCTGCGTACGACGGTGCTGCGAACCGTGTGAGTAACGCCGTTGTACGTTATCGCGGCCTTGTAAGCGAGAGATTCGTCGCCCGCCGTGCCGGCTTCTTCGGGCGTGACCGAGTCGTACGTGTCGGTGTTGCCGTTCGCCTTGGCGGTGAAGCCGAGGCTGCAGGAGTCCACCGCACGGGCGAGGAGGGTGTCCATGGCGGCCGTCGCCATGCCCTCGTCGTACGTGGCGAGCGTGATGTAGGTGGCTCCGCCGGTGGACTCCTCCGGCGAGACGACGTGGGTGAGGAAGGCCTTCGGCCTGCCGAGGGGCAGTTGGTTCAGCACGGATGCCAGCGGGTGGCAGGCAACCTTGTCGAGGGTGATCTCGTCCGTGGACTCGGCGAAGGCGAACTCGTCCTTCTCCAAGGAGAATTCCTTCACGGAGAACCCGTCGCCGAGGTCGGCCGCGGTGACCATCAGTTTCGCGAGGTGCTCGGTCGGGCTGAGTTCCTTCACCGGGGAATCGGTGGCCTTGGGATCGCCGGCCGCGCCGGTGTCCGAGTCGCCCCCTGCACAGCCGGTCAGGCCGGTGAGAACGGCGACGCAGAACGCGGAGGAAGCCAGGGCGGTTCGCTTCATGGGGTACGGGTTCCTCGGTTCTCGGGGGGAGACAGGGCAGACAAGCACGACAGCCGTACGACGGCCTGCGCCTTCGGAGCTCCTCGAGGCCCGCCTCAGTGCGCGATGGTGTCGATCAGTTCGCGGGCGCCCTGGCGCAGGAGGGCGATGGCGACGGACATGCCGAGGGTGTCCGGGGTGAGGTGGCCGGCCCACTCCTGGGCGTTGAGGCGGGTTTTGCCGTCCGGGGTGAACACACATGCGCGCAAGGACAGGTCGCCGTTGCGGTCGGCCTTCGCGAATCCGGCGATCGGGCTGTTGCAGTGGCCTTGGAGAACGTGCAGGAACATGCGCTCGGCGCTCGCCTCACGGTGGGTGTCGGGGTCGCCGAGGGCACTGACGGTGTCGATGAGGGTGGTGTCACCGGCACGACACTGGAGGGCGAGAATGCCCGCGCCGATCGGCGGCATCATCGTCTCGGGGTCGAGGACTTCGGTGATCGCGTCCCGGCGGCCGATGCGCTCCAGTCCGGAGGCGGCCAGCAGCAGCGCGTCCGCCTCGCCGGCGGCAAGCTTCTCCAGCCGCCGGTTGGCGTTGCCGCGGAACGGGACGCACCGCAGATGGGGGTGGGAGGCGGCCAGTTGGGCGACGCGCCGCACGGAAGAGGTCCCGATCCGGGTCCCGGGCGGCAGTTGGTCGAGGGTGAGCCCGTCGGGGCGGACGAGGGCGTCGCGGATGTCGTCGCGCTTGAGGAACGCGGCGAACACCGTGCCCGCCGGGAGCGGCCGGTCGGCGGGCACATCCTTGACGCAGTGCACCGCCAGGTCCGCCTCCCCGGCCAGCAGCGCCGCGTCGACCTCCTTGGTGAACGCACCCTTGCCCTCGACCTGGGCGAGGTCGCCCATCCACTTGTCGCCGGTCGTCTTCACGGGTACGACCTCGGTTCGCATCCGTGGGTGCAGCGCGACCAGTTCGGCGCGGACGCGCTCCACCTGGGCGAGCGCCATGGGCGAGTCGCGGGAGACGATACGGATCAGTTCAGGCGCGGACATCCCGCCACGATAGCCCCGCCCGAGGCCTGCCGTCCGCGCGAAGCGACACACCCCGGGCGCGAAGAGACGCTCCCCACGAGCGGAGCGACACTTCCCATGCCGCGAGGAGGCACTCCTCAGCCCACCCTCCGCCCGTTCTCCAGCTCCGCCGTCCCCGCGCCCTCGGCCAGCACATCGAGCGCGGTGAGCACCCGGCGGCCGAGCGCACCCGGCAAGTGCTCCGCCAACTCCTCCCGCGGCACCAGCCGCCACGACAGCAGCTCCTCCTCCTGCAACCGGATCGCCTTCAGCTCCTGCTCGCCGAGGACCCCGCCGTCGTACAGATAGGCCACCAGCGGGGGCCGCGCCGTACCGTGCACCCAGTCGACCGCGAGGAGCCGGCCCGGTTCGATGTCGAGGCCGATCTCCTCGGCGGTCTCCCGGCGGGCGCCCTGGCGCGGGGTCTCCCCGTCGTCCGACTCGACGGTGCCGCCCGGAAGGGCCCAGCCCTCACGGTAGTTCGGCTCGACCAGCAGGACGCGGCCATCGGTGTCACGGAACAGGGCGGCGGCACCGACGAGGACGCGAGGCAGGCCCGCGATGTACGTGGCGAAGTCTTGAGTGGTCATCGCTGAAGCGTAGCGAGCCTGCGCAGCCGCTCCTCGGACATGCTGCCCAGCTCGGCGACATGACAGATGGCAGATCGGGCTGAGCCGGTGAGCCGGTCCGGTCCGCTGTGCGACCGGCTGATGCCGCGGGCGACGGGCGTCACGCCCACGTGTTCAGGGTGTTGCGGGCGGCTCCGGTGGGTCCGCCGTCTCGGCCTGCACGAGCTGGACCGTCCGCGCGGCCAGCTCACTGATCCGCACCCTGTCGAAACCGAACACCGCACTCCGTACGGTGTCCTCCAACGGGTCCTTCCACTGTGCGGGAATGGCCGCCGCCCCGCACAGGACCCCCGCCACCGAGCCGGCGGTCGCGCCGTTCGAGTCGGTGTCCAGGCCGCCCCGGACGGTCAGCGTGATGGTGCGGGTGAAGTCACCGTCGCCGTACAGGAGCCCCGCGGTGAGGATCGCGGCGTTCGGGATCGTGTGGATCCAGCCGAGCCCCGCGGTCTCCTCGGAGACCGTCGTGAGCGTGTCCTCCCAGGTCATCCGGGTCTCGTGCAGCGTGAGCACCCGGCGTACGGTACGAGCGAGGCGGCAGCTCGGGGGGATCACCGTGAGCGCCGTGTCCAGCGCGTGCCGCACGCTGGGCGCGGTGAAGGCCGCCGAGATCAGTGCCGCCGCCCACATCGCGCCGTACACGCCGTTGCCCGTGTGCGACAGAACGGCGTCCCGGCGGGCCAGGGAGGCCGCGCGACGCGGCGCGCCCGGGCTGGTCCAGCCGTGGACATCGGCGCGGATCAGAGCGCCGATCCACTCCTGGTACGGATTGTCGTACGTCGCTGTCAGCGGCGGTTTCAGCCCATTGGCGAGGTTGCGGTACGCGGCCCGTTCAGCCGTGAACGTCTGCAGATAGGGCAGCCGCAGCAGCCACAGGTCACCGACCTGCTCGGTGCTGAAGCCGAAACCGTGCGTCTCCAGGAGGTCGAGACCGAGGATCGCGTAGTCCACGTCGTCGTCGCGGCAGCTGCCGTGGATACGGCCGCGTACGCACTGCCGCCACTCGGGCCGCAGCGCGAACTCGCCACTGTCGCCGTTGCCGTCGGCAGCGGGCTCGGGGAGGTAGTCGGTGAGGGGCAGGGCGGCGGCCTGCCGCAGATAGCGGTCGATGCGTTCCCGCGTCCAGTGGTCGCCCTGCTCGACCGGTTTGCCGAGCATGTTGCCCGCGATCCGGCCCAGCCAGCCCCCGAGGATGCGGTCCGCGAGCTCGGTGCCCATAGGGGTCATGGCTCCGGTTTACCCAATTTCGGGCGCCCACGCGCGGTGTTCCGCGGGCTGGGCGGGGGCATGACGTCAGGGGCGTCCTCCGGTTAAGGTCGCAGCGGCGCGACTGCCTTGACGTGTGCAAGGCCAGAAAGCAAGGGGAAAACAAGGTGTCGGACGCTGCTGTGAAGACGACGCTTGCGAGCACTGAGCGGGTGTTGATCGCCGCGGACAAGTTCAAGGGGTCGCTGACCGCCGTACAGGTTGCGGAGCGCGTGACGGCCGGGCTGCGCCGGGTCGCACCCGGCGTCCAGGTGGAGGCGCTGCCCGTGGCCGACGGCGGCGACGGGACAGTGGACGCGGCGGTCGCGGCCGGGTTCGAGCGCCGGGAGGTACGAGTCGCCGGGCCGCTCGGTGACGAGGTCACGGCAGCGTTCGCGTTGCGCGGCGACACGGCGGTCGTGGAGATGGCGGAGGCGAGCGGACTGCAACGGCTGCCCGCCGGGGTCTTCGCGCCGCTCACCTCGTCCACCTACGGATCAGGAGAGCTGCTCCGGGCCGCGCTGGACGCCGGGGTTCGCACGATCGTGTTCGGAGTGGGCGGCAGCGCGACGACGGACGGTGGAGCAGGGATGCTGTCCGCGCTCGGGGCGCGGTTCCTGGACGCGGAGGGGGAGCCGGTGGCTCCCGGCGGCGCCGCGCTCGGCGAGCTGGCGAGCGCCGACCTGTCGGGCCTGGACACACGGCTCGCCTCGGTCGATTTCGTCCTCGCGAGCGACGTGGACAATCCGCTGACCGGGCCGAAGGGCGCGTCCGCCGTATACGGCCCGCAGAAGGGGGCGAGCCCCGACGACGTGGAGATCCTGGACGCGGCGCTCGCCCACTACGCCACGGTCCTGAAGAGCGCGATCGGGGCCAGGGCCGCGGAGTACGCCCAGGCGGCGGGGGCGGGGGCCGCGGGCGGGATCGGGTACGGGGCGCTGGTCCTGGGCGCCCGTTTCCGACCCGGTATCGAGGTCATGCTCGATGTGCTGGGCTTCGCGCCCGCCCTCGACCGTGCGACGCTCGTGATCACCGGTGAGGGGTCTCTCGACGAGCAGACCCTGCACGGGAAGGCTCCCGCCGGCGTCGCGGCGGCCGCCCGTGCGGCGGGTAAGGAGGTGGTCGCGGTGTGCGGCCGTCTGGGCCTGCACCCGGAGGCGCTCGGCAAGGCCGGCATTCGGCGTGCGTACCCGCTCACAGAGGTCGAGCCCGACATCGCGCGGTGCATCTCCGATGCGGGGCCGATTCTGGAGAGGGTGGCGGAGAACATCGGACGGGACTTCCTGGGCTGAGCGGGCGAATTCCGCCCCCGGACCCCCACCATGTGGTTCTTTTGCTGCGGGAGGGTGGGGGCTGGGCGCGCCCACGCGGCGGAGCCGCACCATGTCACAGCCCCGCGCCCCTAGGTATCTCAGCCCGTCCGGCGATTGAGGACGAGGCCGTTCAGGCCGAACGGGGGTCTGGGGGCGGAGCCCCCAGGAACGGATGGGACGGGTAGGGGCGGCGGGGGCGAAAAACTACCCGGCCCGGGAACGCCGCAGGGCCCCGAACCACCCGGTTCAGGGCCCCGCCACGTACTGCCGAACGAACCGCTACGGCAACTGCGCCGCCCGCGCCTCACGCCGGTTGTCGCGGAAGTTGTTCACCCTCCGAGCCGTGGCGAAGAGGGGAATCACCGCACCGAGTACGAGCTGTAGCGCACAGCCCGTCTGGAGGAGCAGCTGGCCCCCCGGCGCGTCGAACGCCCAGGCCGCCAGCAGCCCCATGCTGAGGACGATCCAGGAGAGCATCGCCACCGCGAGACGCCCCCGCGGCTTCGGATACTCGACCCGGCTCACCATGAGCCACGCCGTGCCGAGGATCGCCATCAGCGTGGCGACGAAGGGCAGCTCGAGGAGGACGATGGAGACCACCGTGAGCGCCCCGAAGGGTGAGGGCATGCCCTGGAACGTGCCGTCCTTCACCGTGACGCAGGAGAAGCGCGCAAGGCGAAGCACGACCGCCAGCAGGACCACGATGGCTCCCACCGCCGCCACCCGCTGATGTGCGTCGTCCGCGACCATGCCGTAGACGAGGACGAAGTACGCCGGAGCCAGACCGAAGCTGATCAGGTCGGAGAGGTTGTCCAGCTCCGCGCCCATGGGGGAGGAGCGGAGCTTCCTCGCCACCAGGCCGTCGAAGAGGTCGAAGACCGCCGCGCACAGCATGAGGATGACGGCCGTGGCCGCGCTGTGGCGGGCCATGCCGGACTCCTGGCTGCCCGTGAGATGCGGGATCAGGATGCCGGTGGTGGTGAAGTACACCGCCATGAAGCCGCACGTGGCGTTGCCGAGCGTGAGGGTGTCCGCTATTGAGAGGCGGAGCGAGAGAGGCATCTCCTCCTCGTCGTCCACCTCGTCGGCCTCCGGCACCCAGCCGGTGCCGGTCTGCGTCTCGGGATCAATCACGGTCAATTCGAGTCACCCCAGCCACGGTCTTCTGACCGACCTCCACATCGACGTCGACACCCTCGGGGAGGTAGATGTCGACGCGCGAGCCGAAGCGGATCAGGCCGATCCGGTCGCCCTGCTCGACCTTGGTGCCCTGGGGGATGTACGGCACGATACGGCGAGCGACGGCGCCGGCGATCTGGATCATCTCGATGTCACCGAGCTCGGTGTCGAAGTGCCAGACGACGCGTTCGTTGTTCTCGCTCTCCTTGTTGAACGCCGGAACGAACCCACCGGGGATGTGCTCGACCGATGCCACCGTGCCGGAGAGCGGCGCACGGTTGACGTGGACGTTGAGCGGGCTCATGAAGATCGCGACGCGGGTGCGTCCGTCCTTCCAGGGCATGATGCTCTGCACCACACCGTCGGCGGGCGAGATGACCCGGCCCTGGGTGATCTCGCGCTCGGGGTCGCGGAAGAACCACAGCATGCCCGCCGCGAGCGCGGTGGCGGGTACGGCCACGGCCTTGGCGGCGCCGGAGCGGCGCGCGCGGGCCAGGCTGAGTGCTGCGGTGGCAACGGTCGGGAGAAGCCACGGCGATGCTCCGCGCGCGAGGCGGACCCGGCCGCGAGGTGCAGAGGTTTGGCTGTGGGGCATGGATGACCTTCGTAGCGGATGATGCCGCGCTGTAACGGGGGACGGCGGCTTTCCCGGGATGGTACCGGTCAGGGGCCGCAACTGGGCAAGCCAGGAAGCCGAGTCGGCGGCCGAAGAGAGCCTACGGGGTGTGATCTTCTTCTCGGAGAAAACACCCCGAACCGGAACATCTAACCCTGGAGTCGGTACTCTTCGAGCAGTCGGCGCCCGATGATCATTTTCTGGATTTCGGCGGTCCCTTCACCGATCAGCAGCATCGGCGCCTCGCGGTAGAGGCGCTCGATCTCGTACTCCTTGGAGAAGCCGTAGCCGCCGTGGATCCGAAAAGCGTCCTCGACCACTTCCTTGCAGTATTCGGAGGCGAGGTACTTCGCCATCCCTGCCTCGAGGTCGTTTCGTTCCCCGGAGTCCTTTTTGCGTGCCGCGTTCACCATCATGGCATGGGCGGCTTCGACTTTGGTGGCCATCTCCGCGAGCTTGAACTGGATGGCCTGGTGCTGGGCGATCGGCTTGCCGAAAGTGTGACGCTGCTGTGCATAGGAGACGCCCAGCTCGAAGGCGCGCTGAGCCACACCGCAGCCACGGGCCGCCACGTTCACGCGGCCGACCTCCACTCCGTCCATCATTTGGTAAAACCCTCGGCCGGTCGTGCCGCCGAGTACCCGATTGGCCGGAACGCGCAGTCCGTCCATGATGAGCTCGGTGGTGTCGACACCCTTGTAGCCCATCTTGTCGATCTTCCCGGGGATGGTGAGGCCGGGACGGACCTCGCCGAAGCCGGGCTCCTTCTCGACCAGGAAGGTCGTCATCGACTTGTGGGGCTTGGCGGCTGCCTCCTCGGGGGAGTGTCCTTCGTCACTCCGTACGAGCACGGCCACCAGGGTCGACGTGCCGCCGTTCGTCAGCCACATCTTCTGGCCGTTCAGGACGTACTCGTCGCCGTCCTTGACCGCCTTCGACGTGATCGCGGACACATCCGAGCCAAGGCCCGGCTCCGACATCGAGAACGCGCCCCGCACCTCGCCCAGCGCCATCCGGGGCAGGAAGTGGTCCTTCTGCTCCTGCGTGCCGTGCTGCTTGAGCATGTACGCCACGATGAAGTGCGTGTTGATGATCCCGGAGACGGACATCCAGCCGCGGGCGATCTCCTCCACACACAGCGCGTACGTCAGGAGGGACTCGCCCAGGCCCCCGTACTCCTCGGGGATCATCAGGCCGAAGAGGCCCAACTCCTTGAGGCCGTCGACGATCTGCTGAGGGTATTCGTCGCGGTGCTCCAGCTCGGTGGCGACCGGGATGATCTCCTTGTCCACGAAGTCGCGGACGGTGGAGAGGATCTCCTGCTGGACGTCGGTGAGACCGGCGGTCTGGGCGAGTCGCGCCATGGCTACTTCTCCTGCTCCTTGAGCTGGGGGCGGCCGGGCTGCTCGCCGCCGCGCTCCTTGATGTACGTCTCGGTGGGGACCATCACCTTGCGGCGGAACACACAGACCAGCGTGCCGTCCTGCTTGTACCCCTTGGTCTCGACATAGACGATTCCACGGTCGTTCTTCGACTTCGAGGGCGTCTTGTCGAGGACCGTCGTCTCGCCGTAGATCGTGTCGCCGTGGAAGGTCGGCGCGACGTGCTTCAGCGACTCGATCTCCAGGTTGGCGATCGCCTTGCCCGATACGTCCGGGACCGACATGCCGAGCAGGAGCGAGTAGATGTAGTTCCCGACCACGACGTTCTTGCCGAAGTCCGTCGTGTTCTCGGCGTAGTTGGCGTCCATGTGGAGCGGGTGGTGGTTCATCGTCAGGAGACAGAAGAGGTGGTCGTCGTACTCCGTGACCGTTTTTCCGGGCCAGTGCTTGTAGACCGCGCCGACCTCGAACTCCTCGTACGTGCGTCCGAACTGCATGCGGCTCAGGCCTCCGGGGCTTCGAACTTGCTGGTGCGCTGCATGCCGGCGGCCCGGCCCTTGCCCGAGATGACGAGGGCCATCTTGCGGCTGGCCTCGTCGATCATCTCGTCGCCGAGCATCGCGGAGCCCTTCTTGCCGCCCGCCTCGGACGTGCAGTACTCGTACGCGTCCAGGATCAGCTCGGCGTGGTCGAAGTCCTCCTGGGAGGGCGAGAAGATCTCGTTGGCCGCGGCGACCTGGTCCGGGTGCAGGACCCACTTGCCGTCGAAACCGAGGGCGGCGGCGCGCTGCGCGACCTCGCGGTAGCCCTCCTGGTTGCGGATCTGGAGGTAGGGGCCGTCGATCGCCTGGAGGTCGTGCGTACGGGCGGCCATCAGGATGCGCATGAGGATGTAGTGGTACGCGTCCGCCGGGTAGCCCGGGGGCTGCTCGCCGACCACGAGCGACTTCATGTTGATCGACGCCATGAAGTCGGCCGGGCCGAAGATGATGGTCTCTACACGCGGTGAGGCGGCGGCGATCTCGTCGACGTTCACCAGCCCCTTCGCGTTCTCGATCTGCGCCTCGATACCGATCTTGCCGACCTCGAAGCCCATCGTCTTCTCGATCTGGGTCAGCAGCAGGTCGAGGGCGACGATCTGCTGGGCGTCCTGGACCTTCGGCAGCATGATGCAGTCGAGGTTCTGGCCCGCCCCCTCGACGACGGTGACGACATCCCGGTACGTCCAGTGCGTCGTCCAGTCGTTGACGCGCACGACCCGCGTCTTGCCGGTCCAGTCGCCCTCGTTGAGGAACTTCACGATGGTGTGCCGTGCGTCGGGCTTGGCCAGCGGGGCGCAGGCGTCCTCCAGATCGAGGAAGACCTGGTCCGCGGGGAGGCCCTGGGCCTTCTCCAGAAAGCGGGGATTCGAGCCGGGCACGGCCAGGCAGGAACGCCGCGGACGAAGGCGGTTGACGGGCGTGGTCATGCGGGGACCTCCAGGGGGTCGAGCTTGTTCGCTTTCCGGATCTCGTCGACGATACGACCGATGATTCCGGTGATGTCGAAGTCCTTCGGGGTGAAGACCGCGGCCACTCCCGCGGCCCGCAGCTGTTCGGCGTCGGCGTTCGGGATGATTCCGCCCGCGATCACCGGGATGTCGGCGGCGCCGGCCTCGCGCAGCCGCTCCAGCACGTCCGGCACCAACTGCGCGTGCGAGCCGGACAGGATGGACAGCCCGACGCCGTGCACGTCCTCGGCGACGGCAGCGTCCACGATCTGTTCGGGCGTGAGCCGGATTCCCTGGTAGACCACCTCGAACCCGGCGTCGCGGGCCCGCACGGCGATCTGCTCGGCGCCGTTCGAGTGCCCGTCCAGACCCGGCTTGCCCACCAGGAAACGGAGTTTGCCGACGCCGAGGTCGCGGGCGGTCTCCTCGACCTTGCGGCGCACCAGCGCCAGTGCGGTGCCCTCCTCGGCGGTGACCGCGACGGGCGCGGACGAGACACCGGTCGGAGCCCGGAACTCGCCGAACACCTCGCGCAGGGCCCCGGACCACTCGCCGGTCGTGACTCCGGCGCGGGCGCACTCCAGGGTGGCCTCCATGAGGTTGCCGGTGCCCTTCGCCGCCTCCTTCAGCCGCTCCAGCGCCTTGCACGGGCGCGGGTGGTTGAACGGCGGCTGGTAGCGCGTGTCGCGCCAGTGCTGGAGCGCGGCGACGACACGGGCCTCGACCGCCGGGTCGACCGTCTGGATCGCCGCGTCCAGGTCGGCGGTGAGCGGGTTCGGCTCGGTCGACTCGAAGATGTTGACGCCGATGATCTTCTCGGTGCCGCCCTCGATCCGGGCCCGGCGCTCGGCGTGCGAGGAGACGAGCTGCGACTTCAGATAGCCCGACTCGACGGCGGCCATCGCCCCGCCCATCTCCTCGATCCGGTCGATCTCGGCCAGCGACTCCTCGACAAGAGCCGAGACCTTGGCCTCGATGACGTGCGAGCCCTCGAAGATGTCCTCGTACTCCAGCAGGTCGCTCTCGTGCGCCAGCACCTGCTGGATGCGCAGTGACCACTGCTGGTCCCAGGGACGGGGCAGACCCAGCGCCTCGTTCCAGGCGGGCAGTTGCACGGCACGCGCGCGTGCGTCCTTCGAGAGCGTCACGGCCAGCATCTCCAGGACGATCCGCTGGACGTTGTTCTCCGGCTGCGCCTCGGTCAGACCGAGGGAGTTGACCTGGACGCCGTACCGGAAGCGCCGCTGCTTGGGGTTCTGGATGCCGTACCGCTCGCGTGTGATCTCGTCCCAGATGCGGCCGAACGCCCGCATCTTGCACATCTCCTCGATGAAGCGGACGCCCGCGTTCACGAAGAAGGAGATACGGGCGACGACGTCACCGAACTTCTCGGCGGGTACCTGCCCGGAGTCACGGACGGCGTCCAGCACCGCGATGGCCGTGGACATCGCGTACGCGATCTCCTGGACCGGGGTCGCCCCCGCCTCCTGGAGGTGGTACGAGCAGATGTTGATCGGGTTCCACTTGGGCATGTGGGACACCGTGTAGGTGATCATGTCCGTCGTCAGTCGCAGCGACGGCCCCGGCGGGAAGACATGCGTCCCCCGCGACAGGTACTCCTTCACGATGTCGTTCTGCGTCGTCCCCTGCAGCTGGGTGATGTCCGCACCCTGCTCCTCGGCGACGACCTGATAGAGCGCCAGCAGCCACATGGCGGTGGCGTTGATGGTCATCGAGGTGTTCATCTGCTCCAGGGGGATGTCCTGGAACAGCCGGCGCATGTCACCGAGGTGCGAGACCGGAACCCCGACCCGACCGACCTCGCCGCGGGCGAGGATGTGGTCGGGGTCGTAGCCGGTCTGCGTCGGCAGGTCGAACGCGACCGACAGGCCGGTCTGGCCCTTGGCCAGGTTGCGCCGGTACAGCTCGTTGGACGCCTCGGCGGTGGAGTGACCGGCGTAGGTCCGCATCAACCACGGCCGGTCCCTTTCTTTTCGCCCCTGCGCCGGAGGGCGCTCCGTGCCGGCCGGCGCAGGGGCGGTCTGGCGCTCTGTCATCTGGGTGACCTCAGACGTTCCGGAAGCGGTTGATGGCGTCGATGTGCAGCGCGCGCTTCTCCTCGTCGCGCACGCCCAGGCCCTCACGGGGGGCGAGCGCCAGGACTCCGACCTTGCCCTGATGGAGGTTGCGGTGCACGTCGTACGCGGCCTGTCCGGTCTCCTCCAGGGAATACACCTTGGAGAGCGTCGGGTGGATCTTGCCCTTGGCGACGAGCCGGTTGGCCTCCCAGGCCTCCCGGTAGTTCGCGAAGTGCGAGCCGATGATGCGCTTCAGCGACATCCACAGGTAGCGGTTGTCGTACTCGTGGTTGTAGCCCGAGGTCGAGGCGCAGGTGACGATCGTGCCGCCCTTGCGGGTGACGTACACGGAGGCGCCGAAGGTCTCGCGCCCCGGGTGCTCGAAGACGATGTCCACGTCCTCGCCCCCGGTCAGCTCACGGATCCGCTTCCCGAAGCGCTTCCACTCCTTCGGGTCCTGGTTGTGCTCGTCCTTCCAGAACTGGTAGCCCTCGGCGTTGCGGTCGATGATCGCCTCGGCGCCCATCTTCCGGCAGATGTCCGCCTTCTGCTCGCTGCTGACGACACAGATGGGGTTGGCGCCACCGGCGAGCGCGAACTGCGTGGCATACGAGCCGAGACCGCCGCTCGCGCCCCAGATCAGCACGTTGTCGCCCTGCTTCATGCCGGCGCCGTTGCGCGAGACCAGTTGGCGGTACGCGGTGGAGTTCACCAGGCCCGGGGCGGCGGCCTCCTCCCACGACAGGTGGTCGGGCTTCGGCATCAACTGGTTGGACTTGACGAGCGCGATCTCCGCGAGGCCGCCGAAGTTGGTCTCGAAGCCCCAGATGCGCTGCTCGGGGTCGAGCATCGTGTCGTTGTGGCCGTCGGACGACTCCAGCTCGACGGACAGGCAGTGCGCGACGACCTCGTCACCGGGCTTCCAGGCGTTCACGCCGGGGCCGGTGCGCAGGACGACGCCCGCCAGGTCGGAGCCGATGATGTGGTACGGCAGGTCGTGCCGCTTGGTGAGCTCGCTGAGCTTGCCGTAGCGCTCGAGGAAGCCGAAGGTCGCCATCGGCTCGAAGATCGAGGTCCACACGGAGTTGTAGTTGACGGAGGAGGCCATGACGGCCACCAGGGCCTCGCCCGGTCCGAGCTCCGGCACCGGCACGTCGTCCAGGTGGATCGACTTGCGGGGGTCCTTGTCGCGGGTGGCGAGACCGGCGAACATCTCCGTCTCGTCCTTGCGCACGGTGATCGCGCGGTAGGACTCGGGGAGCGGCAGAGCGGCGAAGTCGGCGGACGTGGCGGTCCGCGACTGAATCGCGTCCAGGATTTCCTTCACGGTGGTGCCTCCGGCGATATGCGTCCTGAGGGGGAACGCTGAGGGTTACGTCGGTGCTGCTGCTGTGGGGTGAGGGGTGTGCCGTCGGTTCGGCGGAGGTGTGGTGCTGTGGCAGCGCTTTGTGGCGCAGGAGGTTGCCTGTGACGCAGGCGTCCGGGCGCGCTCGCCTGGGGGTACCCCCGGGCGGAGCCTGGGGGAGGCTTGCGGGGACAGCCGACGTACGAAAGGTCTCTGCACGCCGGCCGCCCGGACAACATCAACGTATGGCACGCCGTGTCACCTGACAAGGCACGCAGTGCCAAAAGCTGCGCTCAGGTGAAATCTTTACGTAACACGTGAGCGATGATCGATCAAACAACCGTTTGATCGATCAAAATGGCCTGCTCAGAGGGGGATGGAGGGCCTGGCAAGAGAGCCGAAAGGGCACGGGACGGGCCGCCGAGGGGGCACGGGGGAGGGCAGGGGGCGACGAGGTGGTCGGAGGACGCCTGCGAGGGAACGTGAGGCCTCTTCATGTTGCCGACAAGGGCACGGGGGGATCGGGCGACTCAGGTGACGCGACAACGCGGCGAGGTGCCGTGCCGGGCGCCGCGGACCCGAGGTGATCCGAACGGCGCCCCCTGGCTGGGCTCGGGGCCGGCCCCGCGCGAGGCGCGCGGGTCGGCGTCCGGGACGGTCGAAGGTGGTTCACTCCTCGGACGGGCGTGACATTTCAGGCCGTCCGGCGATGGGGGACACGCGGCGGAGCCGCGGTTCTGTGACGGAGGGCGCTACGACCGTTCCCGAAGCGCCTGTTCGATGGTTCGCATGACCTGGTCCAGCGGGGCATCGACCCGGGCCACGGTCACCAGGACGTCCCCCTCCGTGAACGAGGAAGCCGGCGCCGTCCGAGGCGCCGCCTCCCGCCCCGCCCCGATCCCGGTCCCGAAGGTCTTCCGGACGATCGAGAAGGCGTGGTCGAGCTGGGACTCGACGTCACCCTGCCCCCCGGCCCGCAACCAGCGCCGTAGGACATGGTTGTGCGCGGTGACCACGGCGGACGCCGCGACCTCCGCGAGCAGCGGATCGTCGTTCGCGTCGTCGTCGTGCGCGTGCTCGTCGAAGTGGCCCAGGAGATACCGGGTGAACAGCCGCTCGTAACGGGCCACGGAGGCGATCTCGGCCTCGCGCAGTGTCGGCACCTCGCGGGTCAGCTTGTAGCGCGAGACGGAGATTTCCGGCTGCGCCGCGTACATCTTCATGACTTCCTTGATGCCGCGGCACACCGTGTCGAGCGGGTGCTCGTGCGCCGGTGCCGCGTTGAGGACGGCCTCGGCGCGGATCAAGGTGTCGTCATGGTCGGGGAAGATCGCCTCTTCCTTCGAACGGAAGTGGCGGAAGAACGTGCGGCGAGCCACCCCGGCCCGGGCCGCGATCTCGTCGACGGTGGTCGCCTCGTACCCCTTGGTCGCGAACAGCTCCATGGCCGCGGCCGCCAATTCACGGCGCATCTTGAGCCGTTGGGCGGCGGCGCGACTGCCTGCGGCACTTTCCGGCGCGTCGGGCGTAGCTGGTGTACGTGAGGACTTGGCGGGCTGGGACATGACCCGAACGTACTGCATGTGCGCAGGAGAACGCGCATGGCCGGGGAACCCCCCGCCCTCCAGGGGCGGGGGGTGTCCGGCCGGGTCGAGCAGTCCGCCCCAGTCGGCGCTGTCACCGAACCAGTCGCCGGGACGCTCAGCGGCGGGCATATTCGCGGAAGCCGCGGCCCGTCTTGCGGCCGAGGCAGCCCGCGGCCACCAAGTGCTCCAGGAGCGGCGCAGGGGCGAGACCGGGGTCGCGGAACTCGCGGTGCAGCACCTTCTCGATGGCCAGCGAGACGTCCAGGCCGACCACGTCGAGGAGTTCGAAGGGACCCATCGGGTACCCGCCGCCCAGCTTCATCGCGGCGTCGATGTCGTCGAGCGTCGCGTAGTGCTCCTGCACCATCTTGATCGCGTTGTTCAGGTACGGGAAGAGCAGCGCGTTCACGATGAAACCGGCACGGTCACCGCAGTCCACCGGGTGCTTGCGGATCTTCGTGCAGACCTCGCGGACCGTGCCGTGCACGTCGTCCGCGGTCAGGACGGTCCGCACGACCTCGACGAGCTTCATCGCCGGTGCCGGGTTGAAGAAGTGCATGCCGATCACGTCCTGCGGGCGCGAGGTGGCGCGGGCGCAGGCGACGACGGGCAGCGAGGAGGTGGTGGTGGCGAGGATCGCGCCGGGCTTGCACACCTTGTCGAGCACCGCGAACAGCTGCTGCTTGACCTCCAGGTCCTCGGCGACCGCCTCCAGGGCGAGATCGACCTCGGAGAAGGCGTCGTACGAGCCCGCCGGGGTGATCAGATCCAGGGTGCCCGCGGCGGCCTCCGCGGTCATCCGGCCCTTGTCGACCGAGCGTGCGAGCGACTTGCCGATCCGGGCCTTGGCGGCCTGCGCCTTCTCCTCGCTGCGGGCGGCCAGGACGACCTCGTACCCGGCCTTCGCGAAGACCTCGGCGATGCCGGACGCCATGGTTCCGGAACCGGCGACGCCGACGGAGCGCACCGTACGACCAGGCGTTTCGGGGCCGCCGGTCAGCGGAGTCAGCGCGTCCCGCACGACGGTCGCGCTGCCGGGAGCCTCGTACGAGTAGAAGCCGCGCCCCGACTTGCGGCCGGTCAGGCCCGCCTCGCTGAGCTGCTTGAGGATGGGTGCGGGCGCGTGCAGCCGGTCGCGGGACTCGGTGTACATGGCCTCCAGGACCGTACGCGCCGTGTCGATGCCGATCAGGTCGAGCAGGGCGAGCGGGCCCATGGGCAGTCCGCAGCCGAGCTTCATCGCGGCGTCGATGTCCTCGCGGGAGGCGTACTTGGCCTCGTACATGGCGGCGGCCTGGTTGAGGTAGCCGAACAGCAGCCCGTCGGCGACGAAGCCGGGGCGGTCGCCGACCGCGACGGGCTCCTTGCCGAGGTCGAGCGCGAGGTTGGTGACCGCCGAGACGGCTGTGGGCGAGGTCAGCACCGAGGAGACCACCTCGACCAGTTTCATCGCGGGCGCCGGGTTGAAGAAGTGCAGGCCCAGGACGCGCTCGGGGCGGGCCGAGTCGGCGGCCAGGCGCGTGACGGAGAGGGCGTTGGTGCCGGTGGCGAGGATGGTGTCCGGGCGGACGATGCCGTCGAGCGCCCGGAAGACCTGCTGCTTGATGTCGTACGACTCCGGGGTCACCTCGATGACCAGGTCGGCGTCGGCCGCGGCCGCCAGGTCGGTGGAGGTGCGGAAGCGGGAGAGGACGTCGTCGCGCTCCTGCTCGGTGAGACGCCCGCGCTGCACGGCGCGGGCGGTGCAGGCTTCCATCGCCGTGACGGCCCGGGTGGCCGCGGCCTCGCTGATGTCGATGCCGACGACTTCGCGGCCGGCCCGGGCGAGGACCTCGGCGATGCCGGTGCCCATCGTGCCGAGGCCGATGACGGCAATGGTCTTGAGCGGGGACAGACGGGTGTCGGACAGGGGAGTGGCCATCGAGGGACTCCAGAAATGAGGGTGACGACTGAGGAGCGCACGCGGGTACGCCGAAAGGAGCGCACGAAGTGCGGGTGGTTGCCGGGCTGACGAGCGCACACGCCCGGTGAATGGTGAAGCCGACCGGCCCTGTCCCGGAGCCACGTCGTACTGAGGTACCTGAAATACCTGAGGTACCGAACCGACTGCTCTCTCGGTGGCTGCGTCACCAGGCCACCGCGAGTAAGACGCGAGTGGGTAACTCGCTCGTCTGAGCTTAACCCGCGAGTAACGAGCGCGCCAGCCCCCGAGTTTGTGATGTAGGTCCCCGTGCTCCAGGAGGCGCCTCTAGGCTCAGTGTTATGGACGAGGAGTTGCGATCACTCACGGAGCGTCTACGAAACGAGGCGGGAGTCTCGGCGATGTACGACCGTCTCCTGGCGACCGAGGACCTCGACGTCGCGGCGGCCGCGCTGACCGAGCCCGGACAGCCGCTGTGGGCAAGGGAGTTGGTCGCCTTTCGGCTCGGAGTCGCCGGGGACGTACGGGCTTTCGAAGCGCTCGTCCTGCTCCTGAACCACCGTGACCCGCAGCGCTGCGCATCCGCCGCCTACGCACTCGCCCGGCTCGGCGATCCGCGCACGGCCCGCGCGGCGGCCGCGCTCGCCACCAACGAGCTGCGCGTCGCCTACGCCCTCCATCCGGTACGGCTCCTGGTCGAGCTGCGCGCTCCCGAAGCCGTACCCGCGTTGATCACCACGCTGCGACGCAGGCTGCGCCCGCAGGATCCGTACCGCCGAGTCGCGCTCGCCTGTGTGGAGGGGCTGGGCGCGATGGCTGACATGCGGGCGAGACCCGTCCTGAACGAGGCGCTCGCGCATCCGGCGCTCGCCGAGGCGGCGGTGCGGGCGCTGGCGCGGCTGCCGAAGTGACGTCGCCGTCGCGGTGAACGGGGGGCCCGCCTTCGGCAACCGGGTGCCTCGATGCCGTCTCTCGCCCGGCAGACGAATTGGGGCCCCGCCTCCAGCCCCCGCTTCGGCCCGGCCTAGGGCCTGTCCGGCGGATCAGGTTGCAGGGAAGCACCGGCACCTCGTAGGTGCTGGTGAGCGGGGCTTGGTGCGTGCGGCTGCAAGGCGGAGGAGGGAGGCGACGCGATGGGGGTCCCCCCGCTCGAGCGAAGTCGAGAGTGGGGGAGTCGTTGACCGACGACAACGCCGCAGATGGGCGTGCCAAGCCCCGCGTCTGCGGCATGATCCGCCGGACAGGCCCTAGTCCTCGAACGCCGTACGGACCGGTTGTCCGGCCGGGGCTGAAGATGTGCCCGGCAGGACCGCGGCGGGCGGCCGCCGGGCCGCCTCCCGCAGCGCCTCGTCGGCCGGGCTCACCGCCTCGTCGCACTGCAGACGGCCGGACCTGCTCCGGGCGGGGCGCGGCGGGGTGCTTCGAGCGTAGTCCGTGGTGTCCGAAAGGGAGCGGTCGGAACCGGAAAGATGTTCCCCTGCTACCGGCGCGCCCCCGAGTCGGTGAGCGCACGGACGTACCGCACCTCGGGCACCACGGCACCGTCCACGTCGAACGGCTCCTCCGCGCCGTCGGGGCCGAACCCGGCCCGCTCGTAGAACCGTCGTGCCCCCGCGTTCTCCCTGAGGACCCACAGCAGCATCCGCTCGTGCCCGGCGTCGGCACAGCGGCCGACCGACTCCCGCAGCAGCGCGCGTCCCACCCCGTCCCCCACCCGGTCGGGATGGACGTAGACGGCGTACAACTCGGCGTCCTCGGTGTGCACTTCGCCGTCCCGATACGGGCCGTGACAGGCCCAGCCGACCACTTCGCCGGCCCGCTCCGCGACCAGGTTCACGACCGCGCCGCCGTGCGTGAACAGCATGCGCTGCCGGGCCGCGTCCTGCTCCACGCTGAGCGCGTCGAGGTAGGGCTGGGGTAGCAGCCCCTGGTACGCGGTCTGCCAGCCGCGGACGCGGATCTCGGCCACGCGGTCGCAGTCGGCGAGGGTCATTTCACGGATGCGGGTGCGGTCGTCCATGCCGGCGCCCGGGTGAACGCGGTCAGGCCCGTCGGGGAGGGGAACGCGGGTCGGCTCACTCATGCGTCCATGGTGGACCATGGGTCCGACAACGCCCCCGACGGGCCGCCGTGGACGTGCTCAGCCGTGGAAGCCGAGCAGCCCGTGCAGCGTCGAACCTTGCGACGTGGTGGACGTCACCCTCGTGCTCAGCGGCTTGGGGTCGGGCAGCTTCTTGCACACCGCGTCGACCTCACCACCGCCGCGCGGCACCTTGCCGTCGGCCAGATACGCCTCCAGATGCTTGTCCAGGCAGGTGTTTCCGCTCAATACGATGCCGTGGTTCCCGCCGCCCTCCTCGACCACCAGGCTGGAGCCGCGCAGTTCGCGGTGGACCGTCACGCCACCCTCGTAGGGAGTGGCCGCGTCGTTCGTGGCCTGGAAGAGCAGGCTGGGCGGCAGGGCGTCGTTGGAGACGTCCACCGGCCGCACCGAATCCGTGGGCCAGAACGCGCACGGCGCGTTGTACCAGGCGTTGCTCCAGGCCATGAACGGCGCCTTTTCGTGCACCGCCCAGGTGTCCTTGCGCCACTGGTTCCAGTCGCGCGGCCAGGACGCGTCGCGGCACTGCACCGCGGCGTACACGCTGTAGCCGTTGTCGCCCGCGGCGTCGATGGCGCCGAAGTTGCCATAGGCCTTGACGAGCGGCTCCTCTTTCTTGTTGTTCGCATAGGCCGCGAACGCCTCGGCGAGGGTGGGCCAGTAGCCGTTGTAGTAACCGCCCGGGAGGAAGGTGTCCTCCAGCTCGGAGGCGCCCACCTTCTTCTGGGCGGGTTTCTCGGCCAGCGCCTTCCGCATCGCGTACCACTTGGCCTCGACCACGGCCGGGTCCTTGCCGAGCTTGTAGGTCGCGTCGTGCCGGGCGACCCACGCCATGAAGGCCAGGTGGCGGTCGTTGAAGGCGTAGCTCTGGCCGAGGTTGTCGTCGTACCACACACCGTCGGGGTCGACGACGGAGTCGAGCACCAGGCGCCGTACCCGCTCCGGGTAGAGCTTTCCGTACACGGCGCCCAGGTAGGTGCCGTACGAGTACCCGAAGTAGTTGATCTTCTCGGCGCCGAGAGCGCTCCGGATCGAGTCGAGGTCGTGGACCGCGCTCACCGTGTCGATGTACGGCAGCAGGTTCGCGTACTTCTTGCCGCATGCCTTGGCGAAGGACTCGGCGCGGTCGAGGTTGGCCTTCTCCATGGCCGGTGTGCTGGGCAGGGAGTCCACGCGCACCGGGCCGAAGTGCTTGGGCTTGCAGTCCAGGGCGGGCTTGCTCGCGCCGACACCGCGCGGGTCGAAGCCGATGACGTCGTACTGCGCCGCGACCTTCTTGGGCAGCGAGGATGCGACGAATCCGGCCATCTGGAGCCCGCTGCCGCCGGGGCCGCCCGGGTTCACCAAGAGCGGCCCCTGGTACGTCTCCGCGGTGTGCGGGACGCGTGACAGGGCGAGTGTGATGCGCTCGCTGAGCGGGTCGGAGTGGTCGAGCGGCACCTTCAGGGACGCGCATTGGAGCGTCGGGTAGTCGGCGGTGCCGCACTTCGTCCAGCTGAGCTTCGCGGTCTGGGTGGTGCGCGGTGCGGTCGCGGAGCCGGCGCTCGCGTCGGCGGGGATCGACGTGATCATCCCGGCCACCACGGCGGCAGCCCCGCACAGAGCAGCTGCGCGTTTCGTCATAAGGCCTCCCAGGACGGAGGATTCTGAGCCGTGCAGGCCACGGCCTTCGCGGCATCGTCCCGGAATGGAGGCCCGGAATAACTCGTTGTGTAAAGACTTGACCCGATTGGGTCGTGGGATGCGCTCGGATGCCGTCAGAGCAGCGTGAGCTGGGTCGGCTCGGCAGCGGTCGGCTCCGGCGCGGCGGGCTCGGGGGCCGTGATCCTGCGGGGCATCCCCGCGCGCGTGGGGCCGATGCCGTACTCCTGAGCCAGCTCGTGGACCTGACGGGTGATCCGGCGCTGGTACCACTTCGGGGCGTACGCGCCCTCCGCGTACAACCGCTCGTAACGGCGCACGAGATACGGGTGGTGGCGCTCCAGCCAGGCCATGAACCATTCGCGGGCGCCGGGCCGCAGATGCAGCACCAGCGGGGTCACGGAGGTGGCCCCCGAGGCCGCGATCGCGCTGACGGTGGCGCGCAGTTGAGCCGGGTGATCGCCCAGGAAGGGGATCACGGGGGCCATCAGGACCCCGCAGTCGATGCCGTGGTCCGTCAGGGTGCGTACGACGTCCAGGCGGCGTTCCGGGGCCGGTGTGCCCGGCTCGACGGTGCGCCACAGCTCGAGGTCGGTGAAGCCCACGGAGACGGAGATCCCGACGTCGGTGACCTGGGAGGCCTGCTCGAGGAGGTCGAGGTCGCGCAGGATCAGCGTGCCCTTCGTCAGGATCGAGAAGGGGTTCGCGTGGTCGCGCAGGGCCGCGATGATGCCGGGCATCAACCGGTAGCGGCCCTCGGCCCGCTGATAACAGTCGACGTTGGTGCCCATCGCGATGTGCTCGCCGTGCCAGCGGCGCGAGCCGAGTTGCCGACGCAACAGGTCCGGGGCGTTGACCTTCACCACGATCTGGGAGTCGAAGTCGATGCCCGTGTCGAGGTCCAGGTAGCTGTGCGTCTTGCGTGCGAAGCAGTACACGCACGCGTGCGTGCAGCCCCGATAAGGGTTCACGGTCCACTCGAAGGGCATGCGTGAGGCCCCCGGCACCCGGTTCACGATCGAGCGGGCCCGGATCTCGTGGAACGTGATGCCACGGAACTCCGGGCTGTCGAAGGTGCGGGTGGTCACCGCGTCCGCGCCGAACAGCGCGGCGTCCCGGGCGCGGTCCCCGGCGGGGTCCACTGTCAGGTTCTCCCAGCGCATGACGCCTCCTCGGTAGCACGGACCACAGAATAGAACACATGTTCCCTTGATCGTGCGACCCGGTATTTCGCGCCCCGTCGGGGACCCCGATTTGGGCGGCCGGACCGCGTGGTGGTTGGCTTTCCGCGAACCCCGAGAGAACAAGTGCTGGAGGAAGTGCCATGGCGCAGGTCGAGGCGACGACGGAGCGGGTCATCGCGGCGGACGCGGAGGCGGTGTTCGACGCCCTGGCCGACTACAGCGGCACACGCGCGAAGCTGCTGCCCGAGCACTTCAGCGAGTACGAGGTGCGCGAGGGCGGCGACGGCGAGGGCACCCTCGTCCACTGGAAGCTCCAGGCCACCAGCAAGCGCGTCCGCGACTGCCTGCTCGAGGTGAGCGAGCCCACCGACGGCGAGCTCGTCGAGAAGGACCGCAACTCCTCCATGGTCACCACCTGGCGGGTCACCCCGGCCGGCGAGGGCACGTCGCGCGTCGTCGTCAGCAGCGTCTGGAACGGCGCGGGCGGCATCGGCGGCTTCTTCGAGAGGACCTTCGCGCCCAAGGGCCTTGGCCGGATCTACGACCTGGTGCTCGACAAGCTCGCCACCGAGACGCAGAAGTAGCCCAATGGCCACTTGGTCGAACTCCTGGTCCAAGAGGCAACTCTCCGGGGCGTGTTGTCACCCTCACCGTTTCGAGTGGATCTCCTCGCGGCGCGGCATTATGCCGTAACTCGTCGCGCTTGCTCGTAGTTGTCGCGATAAGCGGGAATTGTGCAGTGGGCGCGACGAAGTGAGTGCGACGAGGGGAGCGGTAGTGGGCGGGATCACTCTGGTGCAGGACGAACCGGCTGCCGCGCCCCCGCAGCACTCCGCTCCGGCGGCGGCCGAGTCCGCCCGACTGAGCCCGCGACAGGTGCGGTTGGTCTTCTTCGGGCTCATGCTGGCGCTGCTGCTCGCCGCCCTGGAGCAGATGATCGTGGCCACCGCGCTCCCGAAGATCGTCGGCGAGCTGCACGGCCTGGACAAGATGTCCTGGGCGATCAGCGCCTATCTGCTGACGTCCACCATCGGGCTCCCGGTCTACGGCAAGCTCGGCGACCTCTTCGGCCGCAAGGGCGTCTTCCAGTTCGCGATCGTCGTCTTCGTGATCGGCTCGGTGCTCGCCGGCCGCTCGCGCACGATGGACCAGCTGATCGCCTTCCGCGCGCTCCAGGGCGTCGGCGCGGGCGGCCTCATGATCGGCGTGCAGGCGATCATCGCGGACATCGTGCCGCCGCGCGAACGCGGCCGCTTCATGGGCCTGATCGGCGCCGCGTTCGGCCTCGCCTCGGTCGCGGGCCCCCTCCTGGGCGGCTACTTCACCGACCACCTCTCCTGGAGGTGGTGCTTCTACATCAACGTGCCCTTCGGTCTGCTCACCCTGGCCGTCGTCACCGTGGTACTGAAGCTGCCCAAGCCCCTCGGCAGGGGCCGCGTCGACGTGCTCGGTGTGCTGCTGCTCGCCGCCGCCTCGACCTGCCTGGTCCTGCTGACCAGTTGGGGCGGCACCGAGTACGCGTGGGACTCGCGGGTGATCCTGGGACTCGGCGCGGGCGCGCTCGCCGCGACCGTCCTCTTCTTCGTCGTGGAACACTTCGCCGTCGAACCCCTCATCCCCTTGCGGCTGTTCAGGGACGGCATCTTCAACATCACCGGCCTGGTGGGCCTGGTGATCGGAATCGCCCTCTTCGGCGCCGCCAGCTATCTGCCGACCTTCCTCCAGATGGTCGACGGTGCCAGCGCCACCGAGTCCGGACTGCTGATGCTCCCGATGATGGGCGGCATCGTCGGAGCCTCGGTCGTCTGCGGTCAGCTCATCACCCGCACCGGCCGCTACAAGATCTATCCGGTCCTCGGCAGCGCCCTGTCGGCCGTCGGCATGTGGCTGCTCTCCCGTCTCGAAGTCGACACGCCCCGGCTGCACTACAGCATCTGGATGGCCGTCCTCGGCACCGGTATCGGCATGGTGATGCCGGTCCTGATCCTCGCCGTGCAGAACTCGGTACGCCCGGCCGACCTCGGCTCCGCGACCAGCGCCAACAACTACTTCCGGCAGATCGGCGGCAGCGTCGGCGCCGCGATCTTCGGCACCCTGTTCGCCCACCGGCTCTCGGACGAGCTCGCCGATCGCCTGCCGGCGCACCCGGGCACCGGTCTCCCGGACCCCGAGGCCCTCACCCCGCAGCTCGTCCACGCGCTCCCGGCCCCTCTGCGCGACGACTACATCGGGGCCTACGCGGAGGCCATGCCGCGGATCTTCCTCTACCTCGTGCCGGTGCTCGTCCTGGGCCTGTTCATCGCCTTCTTCCTCAAGGAGAAACCTCTGGTGTCCCACAACGCCCCCACCGCCGAAGCCGAGTCCGCACACCTCACGCAGATCCCCCAGGCCCGCGCGTCGTACGCCGCCGGGATCCCCGTCTGCGGCACCGTCCAACACCCCGACGGGACCGTCGTGCCGCGCGCCGCGCTCACCCTCATCGACGTGACCGGACAGCAGATCGGGCGGGGCGCCAGCGGCGACGACGGGCGGTACGCGCTCTCCACGCCCGGCTCGGGCTCGTACGTCCTCATCGCCGCGGCCGGGGGCCACCAGCCGCAGGCCGTCTCGGTGACGGTCGGCGAGCGCCCCGTGGAGCTCGACGTCGTCCTCGGCGGTGCGGGACGCCTCGCCGGGAGCGTGGTGACCGCGGACGGCACCCCGGTGCGCGACGCCATCGTCACGCTCACCAACGTGCACGGGGAGGTGGTGGCCACCACCCGCAGCGGGCGCGAAGGGGGCTATGCCATCACGGAGCTGGTGGCGGGCGAGTACACCCTCGCCGCCAGCGCGCCCGCGTTCCGCCCGGCCGCGCTCCCCGTCAGCGTGCAGGCCGCCCGCGAGACCCGCCAGGACGTCGAACTCGCGGGTGGCGCCGTGCTGCGCGGCACCGTGCGGGCCGGTGGCGGACGGCCCGTCGAGGACGCCCGCGTGACGCTCCTGGACGCGGCAGGCAACGTGGTGGACACGCTCACCACCGGCGCCGACGGAACGTTCCGGTTCATCGACCTGTCCTCCGGCGAGTACACCGTCATCGCGGCCGGCTATCCGCCGGTGGCCACCGTGCTGCAAGTGGCCGGTGGCGGACGTACGGAGCGGGATCTGCAACTCGGCCACGAGGACTGATCCCGTCCACGGAAAGAGCCGGGTGCGCCGGAGCCGCCCCCTGGAGAGGTCAATTCCCGTATTGCCACACATGGCGACAGGCCGCCGCCGTACGGTAGTGGAGGCGGCACAGATCTTGCGGAGCCGTGGGGAGAAAGGGCCTGGGCCATGGAAAGCGGCAACGCGCGTGGCACCGAAGTGGGCGCACCTCTCAGCCGCGGAGCTGGGAGCGGCGCGGCGGAGCACGCCGACGCCGGTCGCATCCCGCTGGCCGTGGTGGTCGTGGGCCACGACGGCCTCGTGTCGCACTGGAGCACCGGAGCCCGGCGTCTGTTCGGCGCCCCCAAGGAGGACGCGGTGGGCCGCCCCGCCGTCGACCTGCTCCCCGTCTCCGGCGCAATCCCCGAGCAGGACGAGTCGGCGCCCTACGGGGCGTACGCGGCGTACGACGGACTCGGCCCCGACCTGGAGTCCTCCCTCGACGGGCGGCTCTCCTACCCGGCCGCCGGGCGCGCCCGGCTCACGGTGCCCGACCGGGACCGCGTCGACGTGCTGTGGTGGGCGTACCCGCTGATCGGCCCCGGACAGGAGCGGCTGCTGGTGCTCGCCGCCGACGCGGGCGCACTGCGCCACGAGGACGACGAGGTGGCCGTCGAGCGCATCGCGCCCGCCTTCGCGCTGCACACCGACTTCCCCGGCGCCGAGGAACTGGCCCGCAGACTGCCCGAGATCCTGCCCAGTATGAGCGTGGGCGAGGGCGCCCGCATCGTCGCGCAGGTTCTCGAACTGGGCTATCCCGTCCTGGAGTTCAGCCAGAACGACCGGGTGCCGGTCACCCCCGACTGGGGTGTGCCCCGACGGACCGAGCGCAAGGCGCGCCGTGAACTGGCGGCCCGGGCGGCCGCGTCCGGCGAGCCCCTGCCGCGGGACGTCCAGGACGTGGTGGACGAGGGCGAGGACCTCGAGTACGTCGCCGTGCGCGAACACCTGGAGTTCCTCAACGAGGTCAGCGGACGCATCGGCACCTCCCTCGACCTGTCGCAGACGATCATCGAGGTCAGCCGGGCCGTGGTGCCGCGCTTCACCGATGTCGCGGGCACCTATCTGCGCGAACAGGTCGTCGCCGGCGAGGGCTTCCCCGACGGTGTGCCCGACACGACCACCATGTGGCACCGCGTCGCCATCGAGCACACGGACGAGCCCGGCCGCTGGGACGATGTCGTACCGGTCGGCGAGGCCATGCCGTTCCCCGCGCACACGCCGTTCTTCCAGTGCATGACCACCGGTGAGCCCGTCCTGGTGCCGCGCATCAGCGAGCAGATGGGGCACATGATCGCCGCGCAGTTCGAGAAGCGCGACATCCGGCCGCTCATCACCCACCGCTCCATGCTGGTCGTGCCCCTCAAGGCCCGCCATGTGGTGCTCGGCTTCATGGTCCTGCTGCGCCACCCCGAGCGCGTCGAGTTCAACGACATGGACCGGGTCACCGGCGCCGAACTCGCCGCCCGCGCCGGCCTCGTGCTCGACAACGCGCGCATGTACACCTACCAGGAGAGCGTCGCCGAGACCCTCCAGGACAGCATGCTGCCGCACATCGCGCCCCGCATGGCCGGCTGCGACATCGCGACCCGCTATCTGCCCGGCACACTCCTCGGCCGCGTCGGTGGCGACTGGTTCGATTCGGTGAAACTGCCCGGTTCCCGAACCGCCTTCGTCGTCGGCGACGTCATGGGGCACGGCCTCAACTCGGCGGCGATGATGGGCCAGTTACGCACCGCCGTCCAGACCATGGCCGCGCTCGACCTGCCGCCCGCCCAACTCCTTCGCAATCTCGACGACTTGGCCCAGCGACTCGGCGAGCACTACCTCGCGACCTGCCTGTACGCGGTCTACGACCCCATCGTCGGCGAGCTGCACATCGCCAACGCCGGCCACATTCCGCCCGTCCTGGTCCGCGCCGAGGACGGCCACAGCGAACTGCTCGACCTGCCGACCGGCGCGCCCATCGGCGTCGGCGGCGTGCCCTTCGAGGCGATACGCGTACGCGTGGCCCCCGGTGACCGGCTGGTGATGTGCACCGACGGCCTGGTCGAGGTGCGCGGCGAGGACATCGGCGTCGGCCTCGCCACGCTCTGCGAGTCCGCCGCCCACCCGGCCGCGTCCATGGACGACGCCTGCGACACCATCATCCGCGCCCTCAACACCCGCGGCGGCCGTAAGGACGACGTGGCCCTGCTGATGGCGCGGCTCAACGGCATCGAGCCCGAGGACGTCGCCGAGTGGCGGCTCGCGCTCGACCCGATCGAGGCCGGCCGGGCCCGTGCCGTGGTCCGCGAACAGCTCCACGAATGGGGCCTCGGCGGGCTCGCCGACCTGGCCGAGCTGATGGCCGCTGAGCTGGTGGCGAACGCCGTACGGCATGCGCACAGCCGTCAGGTCGAGCTGCGGCTCGTGCGCGGCGACACCCTGCTGTGCGAGGTGGCCGACGACGACCACGCGCTGCCCACGCTGCTCAGCGCAGGCCCGGACGACGAGTACGGACGCGGTCTGCGCGTGGTCAGCACGCTGGCCCGGGAGTGGGGCACGAGCCGTACGAGCGCGGGGAAAACCGTCTGGTTCGAGCTGACGCTCCCGCCGCGGCGCAGTCGATCCGCCGGGGAGTGAGGGGCGCGCGGGGCGCCCACCGACGTACGCACGTCGAATGAGCCGTGAAGGAATGCGCCAGGCGCTTGTGACGGTGACCGGGGCGCGATAGACCGATCTCGGCCGTCGCCTCCGACGGGTCGGCGTCGCATCCTGGGGAGTTGTGCATGAGCGTGACGAGTCGTTACAGGGAGGCCTGGGAGGGCTTCTGGCGTGAGGCCTCCGACGAGAAGGGGGCGGTGTTCTGGGATGCGGAGCCCGTGCTGACCGCCGGCGTCCATCTCGCCCTCTTCGAACCGCGCCTCGTGGACTTCGAGCTTCCCCTGGTGGACCTGGGATGCGGCAACGGCACTCAGACACGGTTCCTTGCCGAGCGGTTCACCCGGGTCGTCGGCGCCGACATCTCGCCGGCCGCACTGGAGCACGCCCGTCGGGCGGACCCGGAGGGCACGGCCGGCTACCGGGCGCTCGACTTCGCGGAGAAGAGCGAGGTCGAGGCGCTGCACGGGGAAATCGGCGACGCCAACGTGTACATGCGGGGTGTCCTCCACCAGTGCGAGGCCGAGGACCGGCAGGTCCTCGTCGACGGCATCGCGACTCTCGTCGGGGAGCGCGGCCGCGCCTTCCTGGTCGAGCTGTCCGAAGACGCGCGCCCCGTTCTGATGGGCCTCGCGCAGAGCCCGGAGGGACCACCGCCCAAACTCCGGCCGGTCCTGGAGCACGGGATCGCCCCGGGTGAGGTGGCGGACGCCGCGGTGCCGGTGTACCTGGGCGCGGCGGGTCTGACCGTGCTCGCGAGCGGTGAACTCCCGCTGGTCACCACGGAGTACACGTCGGCAGGGACACGGCTGGAGCTGCCGTCGAAGTGGCAGGTGGTGGGACGCACGGCTTGACGCAGACGGTTTGGGTGGTGCCCGCGGGCACCACCCAAACCGGTGACGGCCTCAGGGGGTGAGGGGCGTCTCGGTGTGCGCGCCTTTGCCCGGCGCTCCCGGCTGCCAGGAGCACGGGAGCGTCGGCGTGCGCGGGCCGTCAGGAGGAGAGGCTCTGCCAGAAGTCGAGGTGGTGTGCCTCGTCGAACTGGGTGGAGACCTTGGAGCAGGCGGCCGGGGAGGCGCCGCTCGCCGGGGAGGTGTCGCAGGCGGAGAGCGACATCAGGGCCCCGGTCCTGGTGCTGTACTTCGGCCAGGTCGGGGTGCGGGCGCCGTTCGGGTCGCCGTTCGCGGCGAAGCGGCCCCAGTAGCGGATCATCTGCTCGGACAGTTCCAGCTGGTCGTCGTCGTACGGCATGGTCTGACCGAGGTATTCCCAGAGGTAGCCGAGGTCGTCGACATGAATGGCGCCGCCGAACGGGAAGTTCCGCGCGGTTTCGCTCTGCTGCTGGATCCGGAAGATGGAGGTGAAGTGCGGTGTGTCGCTCTCGGCGAACTCGTAGGCGTAGGTGGGCGTCCAGCGCGCGAGGGTGCCCATCAGTTGCCGGCGGGTGTACGAGGTGGAGTCGTTCTGGGCGGCGGTCCAGGCCTCGCCGGGCGTCTTGTAGGCGCTGAGCGGGTATGCGGCGAGGACCTTGTCGGCGTTCGCGCCGTAGGCCGCGCGGACCTCCGTCTCGTACTGGGCGGCGGTCATCGGCTTGCCGAGGTAGTCGTAGTTCTGGAACGTGGACAGGCCGCGTTCGCTGTTGGTCTGGCCGAGCATGACCGGGACGCGGTTGAATTTCCCGGTCTGTACGGCGACTCCAGGGTCGGTCGGGAAGGCGGTGCCGCCGAGGGAGGGCCGTACGGCTGCCTTCTGCTGGGCGGCGACGATCGCTGAGGCGGGCTTGGCGCGCAGGCAGGCCAGCACGTCGGAGGCGGTGGAGCAGCCGATCTCCTTGACGAAGGCCTGGCTCTGCGTCTCACCGGCCGCCGCGGACTGCATGCTGCAACTGCCGCTCATGATGCCCGCGCGGGCGAACAGGCCCTTGGCGGTGGGCGAGGCGAGCTGGGCGCAGACGGAGCTCGCCCCGGCGGACTGGCCGGCGATGGTGACGTTCTTCGGGTTACCGCCGAAGTGGGTGATGTTGGACTGCACCCAGCGCAGGGCCGCCTGCTGGTCCAGCAGCCCGTAGTTTCCGGCGCCGTTTGCGCTCTCCTTGCGCAGCTCGGGCAGGTTGAGGAAGCCGAGCGGGCCGAGCCGGTAGTTGACGGTGACGACGACCGAGCCCGTCTGTTCCACGAACTTGCGCGGGTCGGTGTCCTGCCCGGCGCCACCGAAGTAGCCACCGCCGTGGATCCAGACGAGGACCGGGAGGCGCCCCTTCGTGCCCTCCGGCACATAGACGTTGAGGGAGAGACAGTCCTCGGTGGTGGTCGGCTTCTCGTAGCCCGGGTCCCAGCCGGAGGGCTGGGCGCAGCGGTCGCTGAACCCGGTGGCGTCGCGTACGCCCTTCCAGTCGGCGGCCGGCTGCGGGGCGGTCCAGCGTTGAGCGCCGGTGGGCGAAGCGGCGTACGGGATGCCGAGCCACTCGTCGTACCCGGTCTGGCTGCTGCCCTTGACCTTGCCGTCCGTGGTCTGCACCACGGTCGAGGTGGGGCGTTCGCTGCCTTGCGCCGACGCGCCGGTCGACGACAGTGGGGTCATGAGGCCCAGACCGAGCAGGCCTGCGATGGCCAGGGCCGTGCCGACTCTTCCGCCTTTTCCGTGGATTCTTCCGCGGCTCATCGATCCCTGCTTCCTGTTGAGGGTGAGGGTGAGGGGTTGGGACGTACGGGGGGTTCCGGGCCGACGTCAGCCGAGCCAGAAGCCGCAGTGGTGGTCCGCCGTGTAGGTGGTGATCACCTGGCTCGCTCCGGCGGTGCGCAGCTGCATCACCTGCTGAGCGGTGGCGTCGTGGAGCGGCCAGGAAAGGGCGCCCTTGACGTTTGGGTCGCCGCTGTGGGCGAAGGCGCCCCAGTAGCGCATCATCTGGTCCGAGAGCCGCTTCTGCTGCGCGGTGAGAGGCTTCTCGCCGAGGGCGAAGTCGAAGAGGTAGGCGAGTTCGGCGCTGTGCCCGTTGGACATGTCCTCGCCGGGGATGCGGAACCCGTAGAGCGTCGGTGAGGTCGGGTCGTTGAACTCGTAGCGGTAGACCGCGGTGTGGGCCTTGGCTGCCACGGTCCGGGCCATCTGGGCGTTGGGGCAGGCGCGTTGCGCGTCGGTCTGGACCTGTGTGATGGCGTCATAGGGGCTCTTGAAGCTGCCCAGGGGGTACAACTCCAGTACGCGGTCGGCTCGTTCACCGTACGTCTCGCGGACCATGTCCTTGTAGCCCTGGGCGGTGATCCCGGCGAGCGCGGTCGAGGTGAGGCGGTTCTCGGATCGGGTGTTGCCGGTGAGCAGCGGTACGGCGTTCCAAGTGCCGTCGGCGAAGGCGGTCGTGAAGGACTTCGGGAGGAGTGCGCCGCCCACCTTGGAGGAGCCGAGGTAGTTGGCCTGGTTGGCGACGAGCGTCCCGGGCCACGCCCTGCGCAGGCAGTTCACCACGTCGGCTGCGTCCGTACAGCCCACGGACCGGGCGAACTTGACACCGCTCTGCTCACCGGCCGCCAGTGTCGTCCGGGTGCTCGTGCAGACCGAGCTCTGCACGATCGCCTTGTCGAACAGACCGCGCGCGGCGGGCATGGCCATCAGGTCGCAGACGGCGCTGCCGCCCGCGGACTGGCCGTAGACGGTCACGTTCCCAGGATCGCCGCCGAAGCGCGCGATGTTGTCGCGGACCCACTTCAGCGAAGCCAGTTGGTCCATGCGCCCGTAGTTGCCGGACCCGCCCGGGGTGACCGCGCTGAGGGCCGGGTGGGCGAGGAAACCGAGCGCGCCCAGGCGGTAGTTGACCGAGATGACGACGGTGCCGGTCTTCGCGGCCATGGTGCTGCCGCCGTAGATGACACCGGTGCCCTGGGTGTGGCCGCCGCCGTGGAACCACACCATGACGGGCAGCCTGGTGTTCTTGGGGATCTGCGACGGACGGTATACGTCCAGGTAGAGGCAGTCCTCGCTGACGGTCTGCTCCTCCCGGATGCCAGTGGGTTCGAACTGGATACAGGCGGGCGACTGCCGGTCCGCCTGGCGTACGCCGGTCCAGGGCGCGGGCGCGGCAGGAGGCGCGAACCGCAGCTCGCGCAGGGGCGGTTTCGCGTAGGGAAGGCCGAGGAACTGCTCGGCTCGGGCGGTCGTGACGCCCCGGACGAGACCGCTGTCGGTCCGGACGACCGGGGTCGAGCCGCCCCGGTCCGCCGCGTTGTTCGCGTGGTCGGCGGAATCAGTGGCGACGGTCGAGGCCACGAGGGCCATGGCGGGTACGACGAGGGCCGCCGTCCATGCGGCCAAGCGCTGTTTCATGGCAGGTCTGATCACGCGCGCCTCCGAGGAGAGGGTCACGCCGGGAGACCGGTGGTGGGGGCGGCTGAAGAAAACCAGTGAATGGGATACGCACCGGTCGGCGCGGCGGAACGGTGTGCGGGCACGTGCGTATGTGGTTGTGGCGGCTGCTCACGCTGCGACGGGACGTGTGTCACGAGCACGATGAGCCGTGCTCGCGTGTCCGAAAACGTAACCGCGCGGGACACTGTCAGCAATATGTGCGACAGGATTTCCTACAACACTTGAAACGTTGTCGGCCGCCGCCGGGTCTCAGGCCTTCACACCTCGAGGACGACTCGGGTGGCGGCAGGCACCCGTGCTGAGAGTTCCGGGGGATGATCCGACGGCCGCGGGCGTCAGCTTCTCCGCCTCGTTGTTGTCCTCGAAGTAGCGACCGCCGATGCCCTCCAGCTGGGGAGAGGTCGCGACCAGCACGCTCGTCGCGGCGCCCTGGGCGATCGTCTTGAACCGGAACGGCGCGCCCTGGATCGAGCCCAGTTCCCCGGCCGCCTCGGCGGCGCGCAGCTGTGCGGCCTGGTCCGGAACCATGTAGCGCGACAGGTTCGTCGACATGATCACGCCGGGGTGGACGGCATTGGCGGTGATCCCGTCGGTGGCCCAGCGGTTGGTCGCTCCGACCGCGAAGAGAACGTTGGCGGTCTTGGACTGCCCGTAGGCGAGCCACGGGTCGTAGGCGCGGGAGGTGAAGTTGATGTCGTCGAACTCCACGGGCGAGGCGTGGTGGCCTCGGGAGCTCAGCGACACGATCCGCGCGTTGCCGGCCGCCGCGAGCGCGTCGTGCAGGCCGACGGCGAGCGCGAAGTGGCCGAGATGGTTGGACGCGAACTGCAGTTCCCAGCCGTCCGGTGTGCGCTCGAGCGTGGGCAGTGCCATCACGCCGGCGTTGTTGACGAGGATGTGCAGGGGCCCGGACCAGGATCTCGTGAAGGCGGTGATCGACGCCTTGTCGGCGAGGTCGAGCCGGCCGACATGGACGGCGTCGTTTCCGGTCGCCTTACGGATGTCGGTCGCGGTGCGCTCGCCGGCGTCCGTGTTGCGGACCGCGAGAGTGACCGAGGCGCCGGCGCCGGCGAAGGCACGCGCGGTCTCGGCGCCGAGACCTGCGGAGGCGCCGGTGACGATTGCGTGCTTGCCGGCGAGGTCGACGCCTTCGATGACCTCGGCGGCCGTCGACTCTTCTCCGAAGGGGGTGTGGATGCGCTGGGTGGTTGTCATGACCTCAAGTCCTAGTCATTGGTCGGTTGTTCTTCCCTCGCCTGAACAGGTGAGGGAGTCGGTCCGGCGGACCAGTGCAGGTGTGTCCGGGGCGGGGGCTCACGCCCGGTGCTCGAGTTCGAGGACGAGCTTGCCGGTGTTCTTGCCGGTGAACAGGCGTCTGAGCGTGGCCGGGAACGTCTCGATGTCGCCGTACACCGTGTCCTCGACGCTCGTCAGCTGACTGGCGGCGAGCCAGTGCGACATCTGCGCCATGGCCTCGGGATACCGGTGGGCGAATGCGGGAACGGCGACGCCTGCCATGGAGGCGCTTTGGTACAGCAGGGTCAGGTAGTTGCTCGGTCCCACGACCGTATCGGCGTTGTCGTACTGGGAGATCGCCCCGCTGATGACGACTCGCGCGCCGCGGGCGAGGCGGGTGAGTGCCTGGTTGAGGATGTCACCGCCGACGTTGTCGAAGAACACGTCGACGTATCGGGGGGTGCGGTCGCGCAGCTGGTCGAGAAAGTCGTCCTGCTTGTAGTCGATGGCGGCGTTGAACCCGAGCCGGTCGACGAGCATGCGTGTCTTCTCGGGACCGCCCGCGATCCCGATCACGTGCGCGCCCTTGATCTTCGCGATCTGACCGGCGACGCTTCCGACGGCCCCGGCCGCTCCCGATACGAGCACCACGTCGCCCGCGGCGAGCCGGCCGACGTCCAGGAGCCCGAAGTAGGCGGTCATGCCGGTCATGCCCAGGACGCCGAGATACGCCGCGAGCGACCTGCCCTCCTCGGGGTGGACCTTGTAGACCCCGGTTCCGTCCGAAAGAGCGAACTCCTGGACGCCGAACATGCCGTGGACGACGTCGCCCTCCGCGAAGCCGGGGTGGCGGGAGTGCACGACCTGTCCGATCGTGATCGCCCGCATGACCGCTCCGACGTCCGCCGGAGTGACGTGACCTGCGTTCATCCAGCCGCGCATGGCAGGGTCGATCGACAGGTGTGTGACCTTGACCAGGAGCTCGCCGTCGCCGGGCACGGGAATGGGGGTCTGGACGAGCTCGAAGTCGGAATCTTTGAAGGGGCCGGCCGGGCGGGCCTTGAGGCGGAACTGGCGATTGGTGCCGGTCATCTCGGCTCACCTCGCCCGGTCGGGCGGGAAGTGGTTGCCGAACATCGGCAGAGCGCTTGCGGACTCGGCGCGGGTCGCCTCGTCCTCCCAGACGTCCCAGTGTTCGGCCAGTCTGCCGTTCTCGACACGTACGACGTCGGCCACGACGGAGGCGGTCTCGCCGGTGCCGGAGTACCGGCCGAAGAGCATCACGTGGTCGCCCTCGGCGACCGCGAGCTGGTTGTCGTAGCGCAGGGTGGCGGGCAGGGCGCGGACGAGGTTGAACAGACCCTCCCGTCCCGGCGGGATGTGTCGGCTGTGCTGAAGGTAGTCCTCGGACCAGAATTCCTCCGCGGCCGCGTAGTCGCGCCTGCCGAAGAGTGTGTCGAAGGCTGTCAGAACGAGTTCTTTGTTCTGCTCGGGTGTGGACATGCCGTGCTCCAGAGGATGATTGTCATGGGTGCTTCGGACGTCGTCACGTGTGCGGCTACGCGCTCTTCGCGGTGACGCCGGTGAGGTCGGCGAGGCGGCGCCACTGGGTGAGCGGCGGGGTCTCGCCTTCCTCGCTGGTGATGAGCTGCAGGGCCAGGTGGTCGGCGCCGGCGGTGTGGAACCCGGTCAGGCGGTCGCTGATCGCGTCGTCGGTTCCCCAGGCCACCAGGGCGTCGAGCAGGCGGTCGCTGCCGCCGCCGGTGAAGTCTTCGTCGGTGAAGCCGAGGCGTTCGAAGTTAGTCGTGTAGTTGGGCAGCCGGAGATACAGGTCGAGGAAGTCGCGTGCGATGGCACGTGCTCGGACGGGGTCGCTTTCCAGGACCACGGTGACCACGGGAGCCAGGAGCGGTCCGTCGCCCAGGACCTCCCGGGCCTGCTTGATGTATTGGGGGGTGACCATGGCGGGGTGGGCGCCGGCGGCCCGGTCGCGGGCGAGACGCAGCATCTTCGGTCCGAGCGCCGCCAGGATCCGGCGGTCGGCCGGGACGGGGGTGGCAGCGTTGTCGAGGGCGTCGAGGTAGCCGACCATCGTGGAGTAGGGCCGCTGGTAGTTCTGGGCCAGCTGCGCGTGGCTTGCGCCCAGACCCAGGAGGAACCGGCCAGGGTGGGCTTCTTCCAGCTCGGCTCGCTGCCGGGCCACAGTGTCGGCGTCCTCGTGCCAGATGTTGAGGATGCCGGTGGCCAGGGCGATGCGTTCAGTGGACCCGGCGAGCGCGGCGGCGTGGTGCACGCTGCTGTTGCCCCCGAGCCAGATCGCGCCGAAGCCGAGTCCTTCCAGCTCGGCTGCCGCGCGTCGCCGCTGTTCTTGAAGCGCCGGGTCTTCGGAGCGCAGTTCGTGGCTGAAGATTCCGAAGCGGCCCAGGGACTGCTGCGGTGCGGTGCGAGGTGCGGAGTGCATTGTTTGTCCCTCACTGGGGTGAATGCGTTATTCGTGCTGCGGATCTGTGTGCGTGGATCTTCCCTGGCCCGCAGGGGGGCGTGCCGTGCGCTGGGCCGGTCGGGCCGCTGCTGCCGCGGCTCGGCCGAGGGCCTGGAATTCGGCCTCGCCGGTGGCGAACCCGGGCGTTGTCCTCGCGAGGTGGCGTCGGATGCGCTCGGCGGTCTTCATGACCTCAATTCCTAGTCATCAGCCGGCTGTGTTTCTCTCATCTGTATAGGTGAGGGAGTCGGTCTGCCCGCCGAGAGACAAGGGGCGGACAGCCGCTGGTACTCATCGGCCGTCACCAGTGCGCGCGCCATCGGTCAGCGGCGCGTGTGAATGCGGTACTGCGCGAGCAGTCAGAGGGCGGCGGTGGCGATGATGGCGATGCCGTAGCCGAGGACGCTGTCGAGCAGGCCGAGCGGGGTGATCAGGAGTCCCGCGATGATCGCCGGGACAACGAAGCTCAGGTAGGTGACCAGGTAGACGGCCGCGAAGAGCCCGGCCCTCTGGTGGGGCTGTGCGAGGGGGGTGATGGTGCGCAGGGCTCCGGAGAAGGAGGCGCCGACGCCCACACCACCGATGAGGCCTCCCACCCACAGCAGCGGGAGTGTCGCGGTGGCGACACAGGCCATGTTGACCGCGGTGCCCAGCAGCACGCCCGTACCGCCGACGGCGACGGTGCGGCGGGGTGGGAGGCGGCCGAGGGAAAGGCCGGCCATGGCGGCGGCCGCGGGCTGGACGAAGGCCGTGGCGCCGGTCAGGAGACCGCTGTGCAGTGCTGGCAGGTCGCGGATGATGGTGGGCACGAGCCCCATGAACAGCCCGGCCGGCGTCCACGCCGCCATGTGTACGGGAATGCTAGCCACGAACTAAGGCCAGGATCTGTGCGTTACTGTGATGTTCATGGCTGCAGAGTCGACCCTGCGGCGCCGCACCGGCGGCCGCAGTGCCACCGTGCTCGCGTCCATCAGGAAAGCTGTTGAGGAACTGATCGCCGAACGGGGCAGCGACGCCATCACCGTCCCGATGGTCGCGGTCGGACTGCCCGCCCGGTCCGGCGGCGCCTTCAGTGGTGACGACGTCATGGACCGGGTGGTGGCCCCGATCATCTACCGCGTCATCTTCCTGCCCTGGACCCTGTCCGAGATCGACGCGCAGGCGTACTGGAAAGGTGAACGTGCCAGAGGCCTGCCCCGCGGTTGAGACGGAAGCCGCTGGGAGGAAACTGGCGGGCCGATGGCGCAAACGGGCCGCCAGCACGATTCCGCCTGGTATCCATGAAAGCGTGCCGATCACGAGAGCCGGTGACCGAACATGAAGGTCGCAGTACTCGACGACTATCAGAACGTCGCCCTGAGCCTGGCGGACTGGGATTCCCTGCACGCTCAAGTAGACGTCTTCAACGAGCCGTTCAGCGACGAGGCGGAAGTCATCGCGGCGCTGGCCGACCACGACGTCGTGGTGGCGATGCGCGAGCGGACGCCGTTTCCGAGTTCGACACTGGGCCGGCTGCCCAAACTCGCCCTGCTCGTCACCACAGGCCCCGGCAACGCCGCGATCGATGTCGATGCCGCCCGGCGACTGAACATCACCGTCAGCGGAACGGGGTACTTCTCCCACCCCACGGCCGAACTGACATGGGGACTGATCCTCTCAGCAGCCCGCCTGATCCCCCAGAACGTGGAGTCGGTACGTCGCGGCGGCTGGCAGGTGGGCCTGGGAACGAGCCTGCGCCACGCCACTCTGGGAGTCCTGGGCCTGGGACGGCTGGGCACCCGTGTGGCAGAGATCGGCAAAGCCTTCGACATGCAGACCATCGCCTGGAGCCAGAATCTCCGGCCGGAAGACGCTCAGACCAAGGGCGTGACCTACGTTCCACGCGACGAGTTGTTCGCCCGATCAGACGTGCTGAGCATCCACGTCGCGCTGAGCCAGCGCACCCGCGGGCTCGTCGGCGAACGTGAACTGCGCCTGATGAAGCCCACCGCGATCCTGGTCAACACATCACGCGGGCCCGTGATCGACGAAGCCGCCCTCCTGGACGCGCTGAACGAGAAGAGGATCGCGGGCGCGGCACTGGACGTCTTCGATCGCGAACCGCTGCCTGCCGACCATCCTCTGCGTTCCCTGCACAACGCAGTGGTGACCCCGCACATCGGATACGTCAGCCGGGACCTGTACCAGGTGTTCTACCAGGACGCAGTCGAAGACATCGCAGCGTGGGCCACGGGCTCTCCGCTACGGACCCTGACCTGAACATAGGACTGGCTCGACCGTCCCCTCATGGGACGGTCCACTCACCGGCGATGGCACGCCAGGATTCAGCACCGCAGCCGGGACGATCCTCCGTGGCGCGGGCCGTGAACAGCGCAACCCCGGATCCGTCCGTCAGCCAGTGCTCCCTCACCCATATAGGTGGGGGACGAGCACCCCGTTGCTGATCCATCCTGCTTCCGGACCAATCGAGGCGTGCCCCCTCGGCGCATTTCGGGAGACTGAGAAAGATGCCTGCGCCGCAACGGGCAGCGTACGTAGCCCGAAGGCCTGGCACCGGCGCCTCCCGCCCTGCCACTCATCGCACAGATTGGACCGGCAATGGAGGACAGCGTGAAGTACCTGGAGGTCCAGACCTCGACGGTCGCAGGAACGAACGGAATCAAGTACGCATACCGGCGTCTCGGGCCGAGGGGCCGACGCCCGCTGGTCCTGCTGCAGCACTTCCGAGGAAACCTGGAAAACTGGGATCCCGAGCTGATCGACGCGCTGGCCGCTTCACGCGACGTCATCGCTTTCGACAACGTGGGCGTGGGCGCCACCACCGGGACCACTCCCACCACCTTCGCGTAGATGGCCGACGACGCGATCGTCTTCGTCGAGGCACTCGGACTCGACAGCATCGATGTGCTCGGGTTCTCCATCGGCAGTTTCATTGCGCAGGAGTTCGCACTCGCGAGGCCGTCACTGACGGCAAAGTTGATCTTGGCCTCGACCGCCCCCAGGGCGCACCAGGCATGCACGGCTGGGCGCCAGACGTCATCGGCGCGATCGGCGAACCGACGACCGACGCCGAGGGCATGCTCCACGCGTTCTTCACCAAGTCGCCCGCCAGCAGGGCCGTCGGCGAGCAGTTCCTGGGAAGGATCTTCACCCGGACCGAGGGCCGCGACGAGGAGACCACCTGGCAGACCCGCAACGCCCAGTACGACGCCGTCCTGAAGTGGGGGACACCGAACTTCGGGATGCTCCAGCGGCTCGCCGCCATCCAACAGCCAGTCTTCATCGCAAACGGCGACGACGACCGGATGATCCTGCCCTGGTACTCGCACCTCACGGCCAGCCTGATCCCCGACGCGTTCGTGAAGCTGTACCCGGACTCCGCACATGGCTTCCTCTACCAGCACGCACACGAATTCGGGGCAGACGTGCACGACTTCCGGGACAGCCCTTAGGGCTTGCGGGGAATCAAAGTGTTGCTTCCCGTCCTGAAGCTCGTTGGTGTGGTATGCGCATCCCGAATGAGACTCGTGACCAACTCGCCGTGAAGTTCGCGGTGTTGCTCCCACATCTGGACGAGCGCCAGCGGCGGCTGTTGATGGCTGCGGAGGCCCGG
>NZ_JBEZLR010000031.1:0-94757 GCF_040652275.1 Streptomyces sp. NPDC048275 | reverse complement strand
CGTGGTGGGCATCGGACCGTCCAGGCCCGACCGGACACCCGACGGCGTGAGGAAACCCGCCCCCACCCGCCCGGACCACGCACACGATGCGCGCCACCGGACCGAGGAGCGAAAGCGGGGGACCAGCGTGCCCAACACCGTTCGGGGCACACGGCTGAGCAGGAGCCCTGGCAACAGGACACACTCCCACTCAGTCTTTAGGAACGGTAGTCATTCCCCGTTGCCCCTTCCCCCCGAGCTCTCCCCAGAGCTCGCTATGAAGTTGATGTGGTCAACATATGATGCTTCTGTGGTCAGTTGGACCGTAAGTGACAGATGGGTTTTCAGGGAAGGTTAATAATTCGGGCACTATGACCATTAGTCGGGCGAACGCTGGTCCGTCAGGAAGGTGACGTGTGCCATACCGACACACGGTGTAAACCCGAAGCGTAAAGAACCCGCCATTCTCGCCCGTTCCTGTCGCACCCTTACGCGCCCTCCGGTACTCACTACGCATTCAGCGGCGCCCTTTACGCATTCATACGCATTCATGGGTCCCCCTCCACCCACCCACAGCAAAGTCCCAGGTTCAGCACAGCTGGCGCCCACCCCCGTCGCGCAGGATCCACCCGTGACATCTGCCACCGACCCACACCCCCACGCCCCCGTGGTCCCCGACTCGCCCACTCCCACGCCGCCCGGACCGCCCGGGCCACCGGAGAAGGCGCCGCGATGGCCACTCCCCGCCCTGATCGCGATCATGCTGCTGGCCGCCGTGCTGTACTCCTGGAACCTCTCCTCGTCCGGTCTGAACAGCTTCTACAGCGCCGCGGTACTGAGCGGCACGCAGAGCTGGAAGGCCTGGTTCTTCGGGTCGCTGGACGCGGGCAACTTCATGACCGTCGACAAGCCACCCTTCGTCCTGATGGTGATGGGCCTGTCCTGCCGCGTCTTCGGCTACGGCACCTGGCAGATGATGGCGTCGCTGATCGCGTCCGCGCTGGGCACCATCTGGATCCTGCACTCCTCCGTGAAGCGGGTATTCGGACACGCGGCGGCCACCGTGGCCGCGCTGGTCCTCGCACTGACCCCGATCACGGTGGCCATCAATCGTGACAACAACCCCGACACGCTGCTCGTCTTCCTGATGGTGGCGGGCGCGGCGCTGGCGCTGCGCGCGACGCGGGACGGCAGGCTGCTGCCGCTCATCGGCTCGGCGGTGTGCTTCGGGCTCGCGTTCAACACGAAGATGCTGCAGGGCTACATCGCACTGCCCGCCGTCTTCGCCGTGTACCTGTACGCGTCCCGGCTCGGCCTCGTGAAGCGGATCGTGAACCTGCTGATCGCGGGCGTGGCCCTGGCGGTCGCCAGCTTCTGGTGGCCGGCGGCCGTGTCGCTGGTGCCCGCCTCCGAGCGGCCGTACATCGGCGGCTCGACGGACGGCACCGCCTGGAACCTGATCATGGGCTACAACGGCCTCGGCCGCGTCTTCGGCGGCGAGGGCAACGGCGGAGGCGGCGGGGGTGGCGGCGGAGGCTTCTCCGGGACCGCGGGCCTCGGCCGGATGTTCAACGACACGCTGGGTGGCCAGATCTCGTGGCTGCTGCCGTTCGCGGGCATCGCGCTGGTCGGCGGCCTGGTGCTGTGCGGGCGCGCGCCCCGCACGGACCTGACGCGCGCCGCGCTGGTGCTGTGGGGCGGCTGGACCGCGCTCCACTTTCTCACCTTCAGCATGGCCGAAGGCACGATGCACCCGTACTACACGACCGCCCTCGCGCCCGGCATCGCGGCGCTGTGCGGAGGCGGCGGCGTCATGCTGCTGCGTGCCTTCCGCGCCGACAAGCGGTGGGTGTGGGTGCTGCCCGTCGCCCTGGGCGTCACCGGCATCTGGTCGATCGTGCTGCTGCGCCGAGCCTCCGGCTGGAACACCTGGCTGTGGCCGACGATCGCGGTGGTCATGGCGCTGGCGATCGCGGGCCTGATCGTCTTCCGCTCCGGCCGACGTATCCAGTTGCTCGCCGCTTCCGTGGCCGCCGCGATCGTGGCGGCCCTGGCGGGCCCGACCGCGTACGCCGCCTCGGTGCCCGCGGGCTCGGGCGGCGGCATGGGCGGCACCAACCCGACGGCCGGTCCCACGACCGGCGGCGGCATGGGCTTCGGCGGTGGCGGCGGTGGCCGCACGGGCGGCTTCCCCGGTGGCAATGCCGGGGGCGGGATGCCCGGTGGCCAGCAGCAGGGCGGCCAGACCGGCCAGGACGGCCAGATGGGTACGCCGCCGGGTGGTGCCCCGAGCGGTGCCCCGAGCGGTGGGATGCCCGGCGGACAGCAGGGCGGAACCCAGCAGGAGGGCGCTCAGCAGGGCGGCGACATGGGTACGCCCCCGAGCGGCACCGGCACTACCGGCACCCCGGGCGGCGGCGCACAGGGCGGCGGCATGGGCGGCGGCGCCGACACCGAGCTGATCTCCTACCTGGAGAAGCACCAGGACGGCGCCAAGTGGCTGCTTGCGGTGTCCAGTTCACAGAGCGCCGCGCAGCTGATCGTGAGCACCGGGAAGCCCGTCATCTCCATGTGGGGCTGGTCCGGCACCGACAAGGCGATGACGCTCGCCAAACTCAAGGAGCTCGTGAAGAAGGGCGAGTTGCACTACATCCAGCTCGGTGGCGGGGGCATGGGCGGCGGCATGGGCCAAGGCAACTCCGACAGCGTCAGCTCGGAGGTCACGGCCTGGGTGCAGAAGAACGCCACGGCCGTGAAGGAGAGCGCGTACGGCAAGAGCGCGACCTCCGAGTCGAGTTCGAGCACGACCGACTCCAACCAGTCGACGCTCTACCGCCTGGACCCGTCCGATCTGAACTGACGTCCACGCACACACAGCACACGCACACACGCGTCGCGGCCCCTGACCACACTCCCGGTCAGGGGCCGCGACGCGTGTGGCAAGAGTTCCCAAAAACCGTCAAAAGCTGCGGACAACAAGCGACTTGCCGGTTCTCGACACACAACAGACACGTCACGTTCACTCAGTGATGCGCATGTTCATGTCACGCTCCGGGTTGTCCATTCATTCAACCCGCGTAGAACGGACGTCCCCACATGCCCGCCACGCAGATACGCCGCTGGAAGACGCTGGCGCTCGCCACGTCCGCCGTGCTCGTCGGCCTCACCCTGCCGACGGTGACCGCGAGCCCCGCCAGTGCCACGACGACCGCGTACGACACCACGTACTACAAGAACGCGATCGGCAAGACCGGCACCAGTCTGAAGTCCTCGCTGCACACGATCATCACCCCCCAGACCAAGCTCTCGTACTCCGCGGTCTGGGACGCGCTCAAGGTCACCGACCAGGACCCGAACAACAGCAACAACGTGATCCTGCTGTACGGGGGCATCTCACGGTCCAAGTCCCTGAACGGCGGCGCCGTGGGCAACTGGAACCGCGAGCATGTCTGGGCCCAGTCCCACGGCGACTTCGGCACCTCGGCCGGACCCGGCACCGACCTGCACCACCTGCGTCCCGAGGACGTGCAGGTCAACAGCACGCGTGGCAACAAGGACTTCGACAACGGCGGCAGCGCGGTCAGCGGCGCCCCCGGCAGCTACACGGACTCCAACTCCTTCGAGCCGCGCGACGCGGTCAAGGGCGATGTGGCTCGCATGATCCTCTACATGGCGGTCCGCTACGAGGGCGACGACGGCTTCGCCAACCTCGAGCCCAACGACCTGGTCACCAACGGCAGCGTCCCGCTTCACGGCCGTCTCTCGGTCCTGAAGCAGTGGAACGAGCAGGACCCGCCGAACGCCTTCGAGGAGCGCCGCAACCAGGTCATCTACGACACCTACCAGCACAACCGCAACCCGTTCATCGACCACCCGGAGTGGGTCGAGGCGATCTGGTAGGCGACGGACCGTTCCTGGCTGTCAGCTCCCGAGATGCGTAGGAGCGAACATCCGCAGTACCGCTGGGAGCAGCACCACCGAAGGCCCCGGTGTCGCCAGGGCCTTGGCCAGGTCCTCTTCGAGTGTCCCGGGGGTCGTACGGACCCCCGGGACACCGAAGGACTCCGCGAGGGCCACGTAGTCCGGACGCGACAGCTCCGTGGCCGTCGCCTGGCCGAAGGCGTCCGTCATGTACTCGCGCAGGATGCCGTAGCCGCCGTCGTCGACGATCAGCCAAGTGACGTTCAGGCCGGACTGCTTGGCAGTGGCCAGTTCGGCGATTGAATACAACGCGCCACCGTCGCCGGAGACGGCGAGGACCGGACGGGTGGGGTCGGCGGCCGCCGCGCCCAGCGCCGCCGGGAAGGCGTAGCCGAGGCCACCGGCGCCCTGGGCGGAGTGCATGAGGTTCGTCCCGCGCGGGTCGAAGGCCGACCAGGCCCAGTAGGCCAGGATCGTCATATCCCAGAAGGACGGGGAGGACGACGGGAGGGCTCGGCGGACGGACGCCAACACCTCCTGTTCCAGGGTGAGTTCCTGAGCGGCGATGCGGTCGGCGACCTTCGCCAGCACAGTGCGCACGCGGTCTGCCGCCGTGGGGTCGGGGCGCTCCTCCACCATCTCCAGAAGCGCGGAGAGCGCGAGCCGGGCGTCCGCGTGGATGCCCAGCGCCGGGTGGTTGGACTCCAGCTTGCCGAGGTCGGCCTCGATCTGGACGACCCGGCCGCGGGGCTTGAACGTGTGGTAGTTCGAGGAGAGTTCGCCGAGGCCCGAGCCGATCACCAGCAGGACGTCCGCGTCCTCCAGGAAGTCGGTCGTGTGGCGGTCCTCCAGCCAGGACTGGAGCGAGAGCGGGTGGTTCCAGGGGAAGGCGCCCTTGCCGCCGAAGGTGGTGACGACGGGTGCGTTCAGCCGTTCGGCGAGTTGGCGCAGTTTGCCGGACGCGTCCGCTCGTACGACTCCGCCGCCCGCGATGATGGCGGGGCGGGCGGCGTGGGACAGCAGGTCGGCCGCGACCGCTGTCAGTTCGGGGCGCGGGACGACTTCCTCCGGTGTCGCGTCCATCGGCGTCACCACCGGCAGGTGCGTTTCGGCGAGGAGTACGTCCTGCGGGATCTCCACCCAGACCGGGCCGTGCGGCGCCGTCAGTGCCGACTCCCAGGCGGCCGCGATGGCGGACGGGATCTGGGACTGGCTGCGGACCGTGTGGACGGACTTCACCACGCCTCGGAACGACGCCTGCTGGTCCGGGAGTTCATGCAGATAGCCGTGGCGTCCGCCGCCCAGTCCTGCGGTGGGGATCTGGCTGCTGATCGCCAGCACGGGGGCGCTGGCCGCCGCGGCTTCCTGGAGCGCGGCGAGCGAGGTGAGCGCCCCGGGGCCCGTCGAGAGGAGCAGCGGAGCCGCTTCACCCGTGATCCGGCCGTACGCGTCCGCCGCAAAGCCCGCGTTGTTCTCCACCCGCAGCCCCACGTACTGGAGGGACGAGCGGCGCAGGGCGTCGAACATGCCCAGCGCGTGCTGGCCGGGCAGACCGAAGACGGTGGTCGCGCCGAGACCGGAGAGGGTCTCCACGACCAGGTCTCCGCCGTTGCGGCCGGGGGGCGGGTTCAGCGCGGCCTCCGTCTGTGCGGCGGTGGGGCGGAGCACCAGGTCGTGGTCGTGAGTCACTTCGCTGCCTTCTCCTGCGCGATCTGGCGGGACATGATCGTGGTGAGCTCGTACGCCGTGTGGGACGCGGCCACCGCTGTGATCTCGGCGTGGTCGTACGCGGGGGCGACCTCGACGACGTCCGCGGAGACCAGGTTGCAGGAGGACAGTCCGCGCAGGATCTCCAGGAGTTCGCGCGAGGTCATGCCGCCGGCCTCCGGCGTCCCGGTGCCGGGCGCGTGCGCCGGGTCGAGGCAGTCGATGTCGATGGAGATGTACAGCGGGCGGTTGCCGATGCGCTGGCGCAGCTGGTCGGCGACCTCGTCGGCGCCACGGCGGTAGATGTCCGCCGAGGTGACGATGCCGAAGCCCATCTTCTCGTCGTCGGTCAGGTCCTGCTTGCCGTACAGCGGGCCGCGGGTGCCGACGTGGGAGAGGGCCTCCGTGTCCAGGATGCCTTCCTCGACGGCGCGGCGGAACGGGGTGCCGTGCGTGTACTCGGCGCCGAAGTAGGTGTCCCAGGTGTCGAGGTGGGCGTCGAAGTGGAGCAGGGCGACGGGGCCGTGCTTCTTCGCGACGGAGCGCAGAAGGGGCAGGGCGATGGTGTGGTCGCCGCCGAGGGTCATGAGGCGGGCCCCGGTGCCGAGCAGTTCGTCGGCGGCGGCCTCCACCGTCTCGACGGCCTCGTTGATGTTGAACGGGTTGGCCGCGATGTCACCGGCGTCGGCGACCTGGGCGAGGGCGAAGGGGGAGGCGTCCTGGGCCGGGTTGTACGGGCGCAGCAGCCGGGAGGCCTCGCGGATCGCGTTGCCGCCGAAGCGGGCGCCGGGCCGGTACGAGACGCCGGAGTCGAACGGCACGCCGACCACGGCGACATCGGCCGCGCCGACCTCGTCGAGGCGCGGCAGCCGGGCGAAGGTCGCGGGGCCCGCGTACCGCGGGATACGGGACGAGTCGACGGGGCCGCGTGGCTGGTCGCCGCCTGCTGCCGGGTACTCGGTGCTGCTCATCGTCGGACTCCTCCAGGTGGTGCGGGTACTGCGTCTTCCAGTGTCGCGGACCCCACGGACAGGGACCGCCCGGCCCGGCCGCCGTAGGGGTACGGACGGCAGGGCCGAAGTTGTTCGGGGCGCGGGGCGCAGACACGTACGGCTGCGCCGCGTCGGCGCGGCCTGCCGCGGACTACCCGCGGCAGGTTGTGCACCGCGCCTGAAGCGGAGCGTTCACGCGCGCACGGCCGCCGTCTCCACCTCGGCCTCGGCCTCGGCCTCGGCGCTCGCGCCGCGCCCGGCCAGCCGCTCGCGCCAGGCGACCAGCACGGCCTCCTCGGTCGGCTTGGTGGCCAGGGACACCACCACGTAGGCGACCAGCGAGGACACCAGCCCGTAGTAGACGGGTTCGTTCGCGAGGATGCCGTAGGTCGCCATGAGCCCGACGACCGCGAGCCCGCCGACGACGATGGAGGCGAGCGCTCCGGGCGCCGTGCCGCGCTTCCACAGCAGTCCGCCGAGGATCGGCACGAGCAGGCCGCCGACCAGCAGGTTGTATGCGACGGTCAGCGCCTCGACGACGTTGTTGAGCGCGATCGCCGTGCAGATCACCGCGATGCCCATGATGAGGATGAAGGCGCGGTTGCCCTTGACCTCGTCGTGGTCCTCGCCCTCGGGCTTCACTATGCCGCGCATCCGCGACCAGATGTCGTTGTTGGCGACGGTGGCGCACGCGATGAGGGCGCCGGAGGAGGTCGACATCACGGCGGCGAGCGCCGCGGCGAGGACCAGCCCCCGCACTCCGACCGGGAGTTCGTCCTTGACGATGGTCGCGAAGGCGGCGTCGGCGCTGGGCAGCGTCGGGTAGAGGACCTTGGCCGCCGTACCGATGACGGCGCCGGCGACGGCGTACACCAGGCAGTACGTGCCCGCGACCGTGCCGCCCCACTTCGCCGTGGTGTCGCTGCGAGCGGTGAACACGCGCTGCCAGATGTCCTGGCCGATGAGCATGCCGAACGTATAGATCAGGACGTACGTGAAGATCGTCTCGCCGCCGATGCCCAGCGGGTCGAAGTACTCGGTGGGCAGCTTGGCCTTCATCTCGCTGAACCCACCTGCCTTGACGACGGCGATGGGCAGGAGCAGGAGCAGCACACCGATGGTCTTCACGACGAACTGCACCATGTCGGTGATGGTGATCGACCACATGCCGCCGAGCGTGGAGTACGCGACGACGATCGAGCCGCCGAGGATGATCGCGAGCGTCCGGTTCATGTCGAAGAGGACGTCGAAGATCGTGGCGTACGCGATGGTCGAGGTGACCGCGAGCATCAGGGTGTACGCCCACATGACGACGCCGGAGATGACGCCGGCCCGTCCGCCGTAGCGGAGGTCGAGCATCTCGGAGACGGTGTAGACCTTCAGGCGGGCGATGCGGGCGGAGAAGAAGACGGAGAGGGCGAGGAGGCCGAGGCCGATGGTGAAGACCATCCAGGCCCCGGACAGTCCGTACTGATACCCGAGCCCGACGCCACCGATGGTGGACGCGCCGCCGAGGACGATCGCGGCCATGGTGCCGGAGTACATCGCGGGCCCGAGCCGTCGTCCCGCGACCAGGAACTCGCTCTTCGACTTGGCGCGGCGCATGCCCCACCAGCCCATGGCCAGCATGCCGAGCAAATAGACGACGATCACTGTGTAGTCGACGGCCATGGGTCTCCTCCGTGCGCTCGGTGGCGTGTCGTGCGGGTGGTGTGGGGGTGTCCGTGAGGACTGGCCGGTGGCTGATCGCGGGGACATCCGCCCGTACCCGCGGCTACCGGCGGTCACGACCTTAGGTGGCCGGAAGACGACTCTGAAGTGTACGTTTCATCCACTGTTGCTGAACCGGATGGAGGGAATGTCCACCATGCCGGACCCGTCCGCGCCTCCTGTCCCGCCCACTCCCCCGGTACTGCTCAGCGCCCTCCTGGCCCGGGAGGACCTGGCCCTGCGCCAGATCGCGGGCCCTTCCGCTCCGGACACGGTGATCCACTGGGCGCACACGTCCGAGATGGCGGACCCCTATCCGTACCTGCTGGGCGGCGAGCTGCTGCTGACCGCCGGGGTGCACATCCCGGAGGCGGCGGGCTCGGGCACGTACTTCGTCGACTACGTGTCCCGGATCGTGGCGGCGGGCGGCGCGGCGCTGGGCTTCGGCCTGGCGCCGGTGCACGACACGGTTCCGCGGGCGCTGGTGGCGGCCTGCGACGACTACGGCCTCCCTCTCCTCGAAGTCCCGCCCCAGACCACCTTCTCGGGCGTGGCCCGCGCCGTCTGGCAGTTGATGGCCCAGGCCCGACTGGCCGAGCTGCGGCGTGTCACGGAGGCCCAGCAGAGTTTGGCGGCGGCCGCGGCCCGCCCGGACCCGGTACCGGCGGTACTGCGACAGCTGGCCCAGCGGGTGGGGGGCTGGGCGGTGCTGTACGGGCCGGACGGGGCGGAACTGGCCGAGGCGGGGCGGATGCCGGAGGGGACGGCCGCACGGCCCCCGGCCGCCTCGCACGCGCCGGAAGCGACCGCCGTGCGCGGGCCGCTCGCGCCGGTCGTGGCCGTCGCGCGGGCGCCGGTCGCGGAGTCACTCGCCGAGCTGGCCGCCGTGGTGCGCCCCGGGGAGGCACAGGGCCCCACTCCCTCCTCCGCGACCGACACCGTCAAAGGCACCCACCTCGCCGCCTACGCACTCGGCGGCGGGCAGGGTTTCGTCCTCGGCGTCGCCGCGCCGCGCCGCGACCCCGGGGACCACACCATCGCTTCCGTCGCGGCCGTCCTGCTCGCGCTCCTCACCGGGGAGCAGCAGAGCGGGAGCGGCGCGGCGCGCTCGGCGGCGCTGGTGCGGCTGCTGCTGGGCGCCGCACCGGAGGCGGTCGCGCCGCTGCTGGGCGGCGAGCGGTGGTTCGTCGTGCACGCGCGGCCCCCCGGCGACGGCCCCGCGCCGGACGCCGTCACCGCGTCCGCGCTGGGTGCGGCGCTGGGCTCCGCGCTGGTCGACGCGGGCTGTGACGTCGTGCGTGTCCTCGTCCCCGGCGACCGCGAGCCCACCGCGCAGGCGGGCTGGACGTGCGGGGTCAGCGCGCCCGTCACCCCGCACGAGTGGGTGACCGCCGACACGCAGGCCGCCCGCGCGCTGGCCCGCGCCCGCGCGACCCGTACGCCCCTCGTACGCCACGGTGAGCGCCCCGCCCTGGCGGACCTCGTCCCGCCGGCCGACGCCGAGGCCCACGCCCGCGCCCTCCTCGGGCCCATCGCCGCCACCCCCGCCCTCGCCGAGACCCTCCGTACCTGGCTCTCCCTGCACGGCAGTTGGGACCGCACGGCGGTGGCCCTGTCCATCCACCGCAACACCGTCCGCCAACGCATCGCGCGGTGCGCGGCGTTGCTGGACGCGGACCTCGACGATGCCGATGTGCGGATGGAGTTGTGGTTCGCGCTGCGGGACGGGTGAACGCAGCTCCGGGCGGGGCGGCACCACGCGAGTGACCCGTGTCCCAGGGCTCGGGACACGGGCGCCCCGGGCGGAGCGCCCCGGCACAATGGGAGGCATGCCGATACCCGGGACTCCCAGCCGCGCCGAACTTGTCGACCATCTCGTACGGACCCGTATCGCGGGCGACGTCGCCACGCCCCGCGAGAACAACCTTTCCCACTACCGCAAGCTGGCGAACGGCGAGCGCAACTGGTGGCTCGGTCTGGAGCTCGGTGACCGCTGGACCGATGAGCAGGACGTGCTCGCGGTGATGGCGGAGCGGTGCGGCGTGAACGACGACCCGGAGCACCGCTACGGACAGGACACCATCGACCCGGAGCTGACGGTCGACGCCCTGCACCGGATGGCGGCCCGGCTGCGCAAGGCGGCGGCGGGCAAGGAGCGCGTGCTGTTCGCCACCGGCCACCCCGGCGGGCTCCTGGATGTGCACCGCGCGACCGCGGCCGCCCTGCGCACCGCCGGCTGCGAGATCGTCGTCATTCCGGACGGACTGCAGACGGACGAGGGGTACGTCATGCAGTTCTCGGACGTCGCGGTCCTCGAGCACGGGGCCACGCTGTGGCACACCCATTCGGGCGAGCCGATGCGCGCGATCCTCACCGGCCTGGAGCGCGAGGGCCGTCCGCTGCCCGACCTGGTCGTCGCCGACCACGGATGGGCGGGCTGCGCCGGTCAGCTCGGCATCGACTCCATGGGCTACGCCGACTGCAACGACCCGGCCCTGTTCATCGCCGAGGCCGAGGGCACCGTACAGGTGACGATCCCGCTCGACGACCACGTCACCAGCCCGCGGTTCTACGACCCGATGACCGCCTACCTGCTCTCCGAGGCGGGCCTGGTGTAGTCACGGCCAGGGGTTCAACCCCTCCTCCCGGCGCTGGGCATACCCCGGCGTCGGGTCGAGGTAGACCCGCCTCACCAGTGATCCGAGTCGTGCACTCTCCTACGGTGCACCCAGCGGCTCACCTCGGGACCCGGACCACGCCCTCCTGGATCACCGAAACGGCCAGTCGGCCGTCCTGGGTGTAGATGCGGGCCTGCCCGAGCCCGCGCCCGCCGGACGCCGACGGCGACTCCTGGTCGTACAGCAGCCATTCGTCGGCGCGGAACGGGCGGTGGAACCACATCGCGTGGTCCAGCGAGGCCCCGACGACGTCGCCGGTCACCCAGCCGCCGCGCCCGTGCGCGAGCAGGATGGAGTCGAGGAGCGTCATGTCGGAGACGTACGTGGCGAGAACGACGTGCAGAAGCGGGTCGTCGACCAGCTTGCCGTTGGTGCGGAACCACACCTGGGAGTGCGGTTCGCGGATCTCGCCGACGGTGCCGTAGGGCGGCGCGTCGACGTAGCGCAGGTCGACGGACTCGCGGGCTTCCAGGAGGCGCTCCACGACCTCCGGGTCGGCGATGACGTCGGCGTACCGCGGCAGCAGCTCGGCGGCCGTGGGCAGCGTCTCCGGGTCGGGCGCGGGCGGCATGTCGGCCTGGTGCTCCAGGCCCTCCTCGTACGTCTGGAAGGACGCGGAGAGATGGAAGATCGGCTGTCCGTGCTGGACCGCGACCACCCGGCGGGTGGTGAAGGAACGGCCGTCGCGGATGCGGTCCACCGAGTACACGATGGGTGCGCCGGCGTCCCCGGTGCGCAGGAAGTACGCGTGCAGGGAGTGTGCGAACCGGTCCTCGGGGACCGTGCGCCCCGCGGCGACCAGTGCCTGTGCCGCTACCTGCCCGCCGAAGACGCGCGGGATGACGGCGGCCCGGGACTGGCCGCGGAAGATGTCCTGCTCGATCTGCTCAAGGTCGAGGAGATCGAGCAGGGACTGAAGTGCCTGACTCATGCAGTCATTCTTACTGGCCAGTAATTTCGGGAACCTTACAGGCCCATGTCCTTCGCGATGATCGACTTCATGATCTCGCTGGTCCCGCCGTAGATCCTGTTCACGCGGTTGTCGGCGTACAGGCGGGCGATCGGGTACTCGTTCATGAAGCCGTAGCCGCCGTGCAGCTGGAGGCAGCGGTCGATGACGCGGTGCGCGACCTCGGTGCAGAACAGCTTGGCGCTGGCGGCCTCGGCGGGGGTCAGCTCGCCCGCGTCGAGGGCTTCGAGCGCGCGGTCGACGACGGCCTCGGCCGCGTCCACCTCGGCCTGGCAGGCGGCCAGCTCGAACTTGGTGTTCTGGAAGTGGGCGACCGGCTTGCCGAAGACCGTGCGCTCCTGCACGTACTCCTTGGCGAACCGGACGGCAGCCTTGGCCTGTGCGTACGCGCCGAACGCGATGCCCCAGCGCTCGGAGGGCAGGTTGCCGCCGAGGTAGTAGAAGCCCTTGTTCTCCTCGCCGAGCAGGTCCTCGACCGGCACCTTCACGTCGACGAACGCCAGCTCGGCGGTGTCGGAGGTCTTCAGGCCGAGCTTGTCCAGCTTGCGGCCGACGGAGTAGCCCTCGGACTTGGTGTCGACGGCGAACAGGGAGATCCCGAAGCGGCGGTCCTCGGCGGTCGGCGCGGAGGTGCGGGCGCAGACGATGACACGGTCGGCGTGCACGCCACCGGTGATGAAGGTCTTGGCGCCGTTGAGGACGTAGTGCGTGCCGTCCTCGGAGAGCTTCGCGGTGGTCTTCATGCCCGCGAGGTCGGAGCCGGTGCCCGGCTCGGTCATCGCGAGGGCCCACATCTCCTCACCGGAGACGAACTTCGGCAGGAAGCGCTTCTTCTGCTCGTCGGTGGCGAGCGCCTTGATGTAGGGCAGGCCGAGCAGCACGTGCACACCGGAGCCGCCGAAGGAGACACCCGCGCGGGCGGTCTCCTCGTACATCACGGCCTCGAACTTGTACGAGTCGATGCCCGCGCCGCCGAACTCCTCGTCCACGCGGATACCGAAGACGCCGAGCTCGGCGAGCTTGTAGTAGAAGTCGCGCGGCGCCTGGCCCGCGGCGAACCACTCGTCGTAGACAGGGACGACCTCGGCCTCTATGAAGGCCCGCAGGGTCTCCCGGAACGCCTCGTGATCCTCGTTGAACACCGTACGGCGCACGCCGACACCTCCCTGCGCCTAAGCCGGCGCCGCTCTCGCGTATGTGGTTGCTCGCCGTCGGGGTTCCTCAATTGGTGGTTGCGGTCACCAACGACTAAGCGCTTGCTCAGACCACCGTACCGGCGAGTACAGACGGGCGTCCAGGGGGGTGGAGCCGTAACGCTCGTCACGTCGGCTCCCGCAGATCCGCCGGATCCGGGGCGAGCGGCCTACTCCGTGCCGCCCGCCGCCGCGAAGGCCCCCCGGGCCATCCGGTGCAGCAGCGCCGCCGTCGCCCCGCGTCCCGGCACGGAACCCGGTCGTCCCAGGTGAGGCGTCGAATTCAGCAGCCCGAACACCGAGTGCACCGCCGAGCGGGCGGTGGGTTCGGCGAGCTCCGTGTACACCTCCCGGACCACCTCCACCCACAGCTCGACGTACTGCCGCTGGAGCTGCCGCACGAGCTTGCGGTCGCTGTCCCGGAGGCGGTCCAGCTCGCGGTCGTGCAGGGTGATCAGGGGGCGGTCGTCGAGCGCGAAGTCGATGTGCCCCTCGATGAGCGAGTCGAGGACCGCCTCGGGGTCACCGTCGGCCTCCGCCGCCCGACGCCTGCCGCCCGTGAGGAGCTGCCCGCTGATCCCCACCAGCAGCTCGGCGAGCATCGCGTCCTTGCCCGCGAAGTGCCGGTACAGACCGGGGCCGCTGATGCCGACGGCCGCCCCTATCTCGTCCACCCCGACGCCATGGAAGCCGCGCTCGGCGAACAGCCGGGCGGCCTCCTTGAGGATCTGCTCGCGTCGGGTGGGGGCGTCGGTTCTCGTGGCCATGGAAGCAATTCTAGACAGGGGGGTTAGCGGTCGTTAACCTGGAGGACATGCGTTAACGCTCATTAACTCGGTTCATCGACTGCGGACGAGACCGCTGACAAGACCGCGGGCAAGACCGCTGACCGGACTGCTGACGACTGGGTGAGGGGACCGCAGGATGCATGAGGCACCGGAGCTGACGAGCGCGGCCGATCCCGCGTCGGAGGCCTGGCGGGCCAACGAGGCGGCCCATCGCGCCCTCGGGGACGAACTGCGCGGCAAGCTGGCCACGGCCCGGGCGGGCGGTGGCGAGCGGGCGCGCGACCGGCACACCGCACGCGGGAAGCTGCTCCCGCGCGACCGGGTCGATGCACTGCTGGACCCGGGGTCGCCCTTTCTGGAGCTGGCTCCCCTCGCCGCCGACGGGATGTACGACGGTCAGGCACCGGCGGCGGGCGTCATCGCCGGCATCGGCCGGGTCAGCGGGCGCGAGTGCGTGATCGTCGCCAATGACGCGACCGTCAAGGGCGGCACGTACTACCCGATGACCGTGAAGAAGCACCTGCGCGCCCAGGAGGTGGCCCTCGAAAACCGCCTCCCCTGCATCTACCTCGTCGACTCCGGGGGCGCCTTCCTGCCCATGCAGGACGAGGTCTTCCCCGACCGCGAGCACTTCGGGCGGATCTTCTACAACCAGGCGCGGATGTCGGGGGCGGGGATTGCGCAGATCGCGGCGGTGCTCGGCTCGTGCACGGCGGGCGGAGCGTATGTGCCCGCCATGAGCGACGAAGCCGTGATCGTGCGCAATCAGGGCACGATCTTCCTCGGCGGCCCGCCCCTGGTGAAAGCCGCGACGGGAGAGGTCGTCACGGCCGAGGAACTCGGCGGCGGAGAGGTCCACGCGCGCGTGTCGGGCGTGACCGACCACCTCGCGGAGGACGACGCGCACGCGCTGCGGATCGTACGGAACATCGCGGCCACGCTTCCCGCGCGCGGACCCCTGCCGTGGGCCGTCTCCGAGACGGTCGAGCCCAAGGTCGACCCGTACGGGCTGTACGGCGCGGTGCCGGTCGACTCCCGCACCCCCTACGACGTGCGCGAGGTCATCGCGCGCGTGGTGGACGGCTCGCGTTTCTCGGAGTTCAAGGCGGAGTTCGGGCAGACCCTCGTCACCGGCTTCGCCCGTCTCCATGGCCACCCGGTCGGGATCGTCGCCAACAACGGCATCCTGTTCTCCGAATCCGCCCAGAAGGGCGCCCACTTCATCGAGCTGTGCGACCAGCGCGGCATCCCGCTGGTGTTCCTGCAGAACATCTCCGGGTTCATGGTGGGTCGTCAGTACGAGGCGGGGGGCATCGCCAAGCACGGCGCCAAGATGGTGACGGCGGTGGCGTGCACGAGAGTCCCGAAGCTCACGGTCGTGATCGGCGGCTCGTACGGCGCGGGCAACTACTCGATGTGCGGCCGGGCCTACTCGCCGCGCTTCCTGTGGATGTGGCCGGGCGCCAAGATCTCCGTGATGGGCGGCGAGCAGGCCGCGTCCGTCCTCGCGACCGTCAAGCGCGACCAGTTGGAGGCGCGCGGCGAGTCCTGGCCCGCCGAGGACGAGGACGCCTTCAAGGCCCCGATCCGCGCGCAGTACGAGCGGCAGGGCAGCGCCTACTACGCGACGGCCCGTCTCTGGGACGACGGCGTGATCGACCCGCTGGAGACCCGGCAGGTGCTGGGGCTGGCCTTGACCGCGTGCGCCAACGCGCCCCTGGGTGAACCAGGCTTCGGCGTCTTCCGGATGTGAGGGTGGGAATGTTCGAGACAGTCCTTGTCGCCAACCGGGGCGAGATCGCCGTCCGGATCATCCGTACGCTGCGGTCGCTCGGCGTGCGCTCCGTGGCCGTCTTCTCCGACGCCGACGCCGACGCCCGGCACGTACGCGAGGCGGATACGGCGGTACGGATCGGTCCGGCGCCGGCCGCAGAGAGCTATCTGTCCGTGGAGCGGCTCCTGGAGGCGGCGGCACGGACGGGCGCACAGGCGGTGCACCCGGGGTACGGCTTCCTCGCGGAGAACGCGCCCTTCGCGCGCGCGTGCGCCGAGGCGGGGCTGGTCTTCATCGGCCCGCCCGCCGAGGCGATCTCCCTGATGGGCGACAAGATCCGCGCGAAGGAGACGGTGCGGGCGGCCGGGGTCCCGGTCGTCCCCGGCTCCTTCGGCAGCGGGCTCACGGACGCGGAGTTGGCCGACGCCGCCCGGGAGATCGGCATGCCGGTGCTGCTGAAGCCGTCGGCGGGCGGCGGCGGCAAGGGCATGCGGCTGGTGAGAGCTCCGGAGGAGTTGCCCGACGAGCTCGCCGCCGCCCGCCGCGAGGCCCGCGCCTCCTTCGGCGACGACACCCTCCTCGTCGAACGCTGGATCGACCGCCCCCGGCACATCGAGATCCAGGTCCTGGCGGACGGCCACGGCAATGTCGTCCACCTGGGCGAGCGCGAATGCTCCCTCCAGCGGCGCCACCAGAAGATCATCGAGGAGGCGCCGAGCGTGCTCCTCGACACCGGCACGCGCGCCGCGATGGGCGAGGCGGCGGTCCAGGCGGCCCGCTCCTGCGGGTACGAGGGCGCGGGCACGGTCGAGTTCATCGTCCCCGGCCGCGACCCCTCCTCGTACTACTTCATGGAGATGAACACCCGCCTCCAGGTGGAGCACCCGGTCACCGAGCTGATCACCGGGCTCGACCTGGTGGAGTGGCAGCTGCGGGTGGCGGCGGGCGAGCGACTCCCGTACGGCCAGGAGGACATCACGCTCACGGGGCACGCGGTGGAGGCGCGCATCTGTGCGGAGGACCCCTCCCGAGGCTTCCTTCCGTCCGGCGGCACCGTGGTCTCCCTGCGCGAACCGCAGGGCGACGGCGTGCGCACCGACTCGGGGCTGAGTGAGGGCACGGAGGTCGGCAGCCTGTACGACCCGATGCTGTCCAAGGTCATCGCGTACGGCCCCGATCGCGCGACCGCGCTGCGCAGGCTCCGGGCCGCCCTCGCGGAGACGGTCACGCTGGGGGTGCAGACGAACGCGGGGTTCCTGCGCCGACTGCTGGCCCATCCGGCGGTGGTGGCGGGGGACTTGGACACGGGGTTGGTGGAGCGGGAGGCGGACGAACTCGCTGCGCAGGCGGTCCCGACGGAGGTGTACGCGGCGGCGGCGCTGCTGCGCCAGGCGGCCCTCGGCCCCCGGGCCACCGGCTGGGTCGATCCGTTCTCCGTGCCGGACGGCTGGCGCCTGGGCGGCGAGCGCGCCTGGACGGCTCACCACTTGCGGCTGCCGGGGCACGATCCCGTGACCGTCCGCGTGCGCGGCACGGCGGACGGCGGCGTCGAGCTGCTGCTCGACGGCGAAGAGCAGCCCCTCCGGGGGTCTCTCCCCACGCCCGCCGGCGGGCGCACCGCGTCCCGGTTCACTTTCCGGCTCGCCGGCGCCACCCACACCTTCGCCGCCCTGCCGGAAGGCACCTGGCTCGGCCGCGACGGCGATGCCTGGCATGTGCGCGACCACGACCCCGTGGCCGCCTCCCTCAGCGGCGCGGCGCACGCCGGTGCCGACTCGCTCACCGCGCCCATGCCCGGCACGGTGACCGTCGTGAAGGTGGCCGTCGGCGACGAGGTGACCGCCGGGCAGAGCCTGCTGGTGGTCGAGGCGATGAAGATGGAGCACGTCATCTCCGCCCCGCACGCCGGGACCGTCAGCGAACTGGACGTCACCCCGGGCACCACGGTCGCCATGGACCAGGTGCTGGCCGTGATCGCGCCGCACGAGGAGGCGGAATGACCGCGCAGAGGCTTCCCATGGTCGTACCGGCCCAGGATCTGCCCGCCCGGGTGCGCATCCACGAGGTCGGCCCGCGCGACGGCCTGCAGAACGAGAAGGGCGCGGTCCCCACGGAGGTGAAGGCGGAGTTCATCCGCCGCCTCGCCGACGCGGGCCTGACCACCATCGAGGCCACCAGCTTCGTCCACCCCGAGTGGGTGCCCCAGCTCGCGGACGCGGAGCAGCTGTTCCCGCTCGTGCGGGAGCTGCCGGGCGTGCACCTTCCCGTCCTCGTACCGAACGGACGCGGTCTGGATCGGGCGCTGGCCCTCGGCGCCCGCCGCGTGGCCGTGTTCGCCAGTGCGACCGAGTCCTTCGCGAAGGCCAACCTCAACCGCGGCCTCGACGAGGCCCTGGCCATGTTCGACCCGGTGGTGTCCCGGGCCAAGGCGGACAAGGTGCACGTCCGCGGCTATCTCTCGATGTGCTTCGGCGACCCCTGGGAGGGCGCCGTCCCCATCCACCAGGTCGTGCGCGTCTGCAAGTCCCTGAGGGACATGGGCTGCGACGAGCTGAGCCTCGGCGACACGATCGGCGTGGCGACGCCGGGCCACGTCCAGGACCTGCTGGCCGAACTGAACGAGGAGGGCGTGCCGACGAGTGTGATCGGCGTGCACTTCCACGACACGTACGGCCAGGCGCTCGCGAACACCTTCGCCGCGCTCCAGCACGGCGTGAACACGATCGACGCCTCCGCGGGCGGCCTCGGCGGCTGCCCCTATGCCAAGTCCGCCACCGGCAACCTCGCCACCGAAGACCTCGTGTGGATGCTCCAGGGCCTCGGCATCGACACCGGAGTCGACCTCGACCGCCTCACCGCCACCAGCGTGTGGATGGCCGAACAACTGGGCCGACCCAGCCCGTCCCGCACCGTCCGCGCCCTCTCCCACCAGGAGTGATCCCCATGCCCTTGGACCACCGCCTCTCCCCCGAACTCGAGGAACTCCGCCGCACGGTGGAGGAGTTCGCGCACGACGTCGTGGCGCCGAAGATCGGCGACCTCTACGAGCGGCACGAGTTCCCGTACGAGATCGTGCGGGAGATGGGCCGCATGGGACTGTTCGGGCTGCCGTTCCCGGAGGAGTACGGCGGCATGGGCGGCGACTACTTGGCGCTCGGCCTGGCGCTGGAGGAGCTCGCCCGCGTGGACTCCTCCGTGGCCATCACCCTGGAGGCGGGCGTCTCGCTCGGCGCGATGCCCATCCACCTCTTCGGCACGGAGGCGCAGAAGCAGGAGTGGCTCCCCCGCCTCTGTTCCGGCGAGATCCTCGGCGCGTTCGGCCTCACGGAACCGGACGGCGGCTCGGACGCGGGCGCGACGCGCACGACGGCCCGCCTCGACCCGGAGACCGACGAGTGGGTGATCAACGGCACCAAGTGCTTCATCACCAACTCCGGTACGGACGTGACGGGTCTGGTGACGGTCACCGCGGTGACGGACCGGACGCCCGACGGCAAGCCGCTGATCTCCGCGATCATCGTCCCGTCCGGCACGCCCGGCTTCACGGTCGCCGCGCCCTACTCCAAGGTGGGCTGGAACGCCTCGGACACCCGTGAACTCTCCTTCGCCGACGTCCGCGTCCCCGCCGCGAACCTGCTCGGCACCGAGGGCCGCGGCTACGCCCAGTTCCTCCGGATCCTGGACGAGGGCCGCATCGCGATCTCGGCCCTCGCGACCGGCCTCGCGCAGGGCTGCGTCGACGAGTCGGTGAAGTACGCCAAGGAACGCCACGCCTTCGGCCGCCCGATCGGCGCGAACCAGGCCATCCAGTTCAAGATCGCCGACATGGAGATGAAGGCCCACACCGCCCGCCTCGCCTGGCGCGACGCCGCGTCCCGTCTCGTCAGCGGCGAACCCTTCAAGAAGGAGGCGGCCCTGGCCAAGCTCTACTCCTCCACCATCGCCGTCGACAACGCCCGCGACGCCACCCAGATCCACGGCGGCTACGGCTTCATGAACGAGTACCCGGTCGCCCGCATGTGGCGCGACTCCAAGATCCTCGAAATCGGCGAGGGCACGAGCGAGGTGCAGCGGATGCTGATCGCGCGGGAGTTGGGGCTGGTGGGCTGACCCGGCCGGGCTCTCCACCGGGCTGGAGCAATTCGCGAAAGTCGCACTCTCCGGCATAGGACAGGGGCAAAGTCACCCAATCGGCTGAAGCCTGCACCGCCCGGCCACGGAAACGGATCCCAAGCTCAACAGCTGGACGTACTACCTCGCACATCTGTACGCCACGTACCACCTGCCACCGATCCTGCTCGTCGTGTGCCAGGACAAGGCCACGGCATCCTGGGCCGCGGAACCCATCCGCATCGGCCCGCCCATCCACACCAGCATGGCCGTCTACCCACTGCTCCTGGGCCCCGACAACCTCCCCGCGATCACCGACCCGGAGGAGGCCGCACAGGACATTCCCCTGGCCGTCTTCTCCGCGCTCACCCACGCCAAGGACACGGCCCTCCCGGTGATACCGGACGCACTGGCGACAGCGCTCGCCACCACGAGCGACAAGACCGTGGCGGGTCGGGCCGAATACACCGAGATCGGTCTGGGCGAGTCCCGGGCCCGCACACTCTGGTCGACGAACGGGCCCCCGCCCACGGCCTGGAAGGCCGTTGCGGGGGCCCGTCGGTCTGTCACCGGAGTCCGGTCACGTACCCATCAGGGCAGGACCGCTCAAGGGCGGACCACCTGAGGAGCGATGTCCTCGGTGAACCCCTCGGCCGCGGAGGGCGCGAACTTGCTCGTCTTGGCGACGGAGGTGCCGCAGAACGCCGCCTCCAGCGTGCCGCCGAGGATCGTGTTGACGGTTCCGTTGTTGGAGGTGTTGGCCATGGACGTCATGCTGCGCTTGCCGTCGGCCGTGGTGAAGGCGTACGTGTAGTAGCCCTGGACGGTGCCCGTGTGGCCGTACACCGTCACGCCACAGGACAGCTTGCGGGCGCGCAGGCCGAGTCCGTAGAACTGGGTGCCGTCCGCGTTGACCGGGACCATGCTCATCATCTCCTGCAGCTGGGCCGCAGGGACGAGCTTGCCGGAGACGAGGGAGGAGAAGAAGCGGTTGAGGTCGGCCGAGTTGGAGATGACCGCGCCGGCCGACTGCCCCCACGAGACGGTCTGCTCGGTGGAGTCCACCAGCGGCAGCGTGGTGTCGTCCTGGCGCAGGTAACCGCGTGCGTAGGAACCGGAGATGGTGGTCTGCGGGTGCACGTACGAGGTGTTCTTCAGCTTCAGCGGCCCGAAGATGCGCTGCTGGTAGTGGGTGGCCATCGGCGTACCCGTGACGTTCTCGATGAGCTGGCCCATCACCACGAAGTTGGTGTTGGAGTAGCTGTAGGCGGCTCCCGGCTCGTTGTTCACCTTGTGGGCCGTCGAGAGGTCAATCAGCTCCTGGTAGGTGAACACCTTGTTCCGTACGGCCTCGAAGCCCGGGACCGTGTAGTAGAACATGTCGTTGGTGTAGTCCCACAGACCACTGCGGTGGCTGAGCAGGTGCCGCACGGTGATGCGGTCGTCCGGCAGCGGCTTCGTGAGGTAGGTGTTCGCCGAGGCGTCGAGGTCGATACGCCCCTCGGCGACGAGCTGCATGAGCACCACCGTGGTGAAGCTCTTGCTGACGCTGCCGACCCGGAACCTGCGGTCGGCGTCCATCGCGGCGTGGGTGGCGGTGTCCGCCTGCCCCGTCGAGATGCGGTAGCTCGAGTTGCCCGAGTCGATGCGGGTGAGGGCACCGGGCGCCCCGTTGGCCAGGGCCTGCTTCTGCACGTTGAGGACACCGGTGACAGAAGGATTGGGCAGTGCGGAGGGAGCTGCGCCGGCCGGGGAAGCTGCCAGGGTGGCCAGCACGGCAGAGCCTGCGAGCACGAGGCTCACGTTCTTGATGCGCATCCGAGTCTTTCTGCTCTGAGATCGGTGGGCGCCGCCCGGTCCGATGGAATCGTCGGCGACCGTCACTCGACGACAACGGAGTGACCGTCATGCCGCGTCCCTGCATTCACGCGAGTAAGTGTGAGGACACCGCGTGCCGACTGCGGGGCGACGCTGGATGCATCGTAATACTGTGATCGTGTGGGCTGTGCAGTGAGTGGCACTCACGATGCGGTGTGCTCCGCCGAGTCGGATTCCCCTGCAGGTCAGGAGGCGCGGCTACGAGCATTTCGGCCTCCAACTTACGGACGGTCACCGGAAGTTGACATCGCGTACGGGAGTGCGACGTTCATGCTGGGCCGGTCGGCTCGGCGGGCCTCGTGGTCGGAATGCGCGGTGCGGGACACCTGCCGGAAAACAACATCGCGCGCACTGTTGTGACAATGTTGATCACACTGTTCTGGGTCGGCCCCTCGGCAGGGTGACCAACGCCACCTGTGGGCCCCCAACGCCCGTGCTGCGTCGCCCGCACACACGGAAGGCCCGGCAATGTCCGTCAGACGGGGGGGCAGGGGCGCTGGTTACACACCACACGCCCGAGGCGATATCGGCGGAGTCCACCCCAGATGGAGAACGGCCACGTCGTCTGCCAGCCCTCCGAAAAGAGCGGCCATGGGCAGCTCCCGAGTTCAAGATCGCCGACATGGAGATGAAGGCCCACACCGCCCGCCTCGCCTGGCGCGACGCCGCGTCCCGTCTCGTCAGCGGCGAACCCTTCAAGAAGGAAGCGGCCCTGGCCAAGCTCTACTCCTCCACCATCGCCGTCGACAACGCCGCGACGCCACCCAGATCCACGGCGGCTACGGCTTCATGAACGAGTACCCGGTCGCCCGCATGTGGCGCGACTCCAAGATCCTCGAAATCGGCGAGGGCACGAGCGAGGTGCAGCGGATGCTGATCGCGCGGGAGTTGGGGCTCGTGGGCTGATTCGTCCGGCCCGCAGGGGGTACGGCGACCCTCGTCGGGCCGCCCCGCATCAGTGTGCCTCCGCGTGATGCTCCCGCAGTTCGACGTTGCAATCGGACACCCCGCTGTAGTCGCTCTTGGAACGCGCGTTCTGCCTGGCGACCACGAGAGACAGGCAGAACGCGCAGCCCGGCACTGCGGCGGGTTCGACCGGCAGCTCGGTCAGGCGGTAGTCCTGCGGTTTCTGCGTCTCCATGGGGCCTCCTCGGCTGGTTCGCTCGGTGCAACGAACGTAGGAAGAGGGAGAGTTGCTGGTCCACGGTGTTGCATGGGATTGCACGGCAATCACCCGAGCGAGTCCATGGCCGCCGTGATCAGCGCACGAGCGTTCCCGCCGTAGACGGCCAGGTCGGCCAGCTCCGCGAAGGTGTCGGCGTACGCACTCACCTCGCTGGGCTGCGTGATCGTGAGATGGCCGGAGACCAACTCGACGTTGACCTGTTCCGTGTCGAAGATCCAGAAGCCCTCTACCGGCATCCTGGAACGATCCGGCCCCATGGGCACCACACCCAAGCTGACGTTGGGCATTGAGCCGACCGTCAGCAGGTGACCGAGCTGTCCGATCATCGCGTCCGCCCCGCAGAGTCCGTTACGCAGGACCGATTCCTCGACGAGGAATGCGAACCGTCGGTCCCCTCGTACAGCACACGCTGACGTTCCATGCGGACGGCCACCGCCTCGGACACGTCATCCACCTCGACCCTGCGGCGCTGAACAGCCCGCAACACGGCTTCGGTGTAGCCGTACGTCTGGATCAAGCCCGGCACGAGCCAGGACGAGTACGAACGAAAACGGTGGGTGCGCTCGAACAACGGCAAGCGTGCTGCCTGCGCCTGTCTGAGCCCGGCGCGCTCCATACGCCGCCAGCCAACCCACATGCCCTCGGCTGTCCGCAGCGAGGCAATCAGATCGGCGGCCTGATCCTCCGTCCCGCACGCTCGGCACCATGCCCGGATGTCGTCCGCCGATGGGGGCGTACGGCCGTTCATGATCCGGGACGACTTGGACGGATGCCAGCCGCATCGTTCCGCCACAGTACGCCCGGACAGTCCAGCATCCCGGCACAGCTCAGCGAGGCGATCAGCCAGGGCCTGCCGGGCCTGCTGAGCGCTTGAGGAAGGGGAGACAGCCATGGTCGCGACAGGTCAGCGGGGCCGGTACTCCTCATGAGGGATCGCTCGTTGCCACACTGCCTCGAAGGCATCGGCGCACAGCTTCACCCGCGTGGGATCGTCCGCGTACTCCCGGCCGTCCTCGTCCAACTGCCCATCCCCGGTGAAGTGGTGAAAGAGCGCTTGTGCGCCGTCGAACACCCAGAAGTCCGTACCGGGCAACGCAAGATCGGTCGCACCCCGCCTCGGCAGCCATCGCACCAGCTCACCCGCAGCGATGTTGGTGAACGTGCCGTCGTACTCGTACCGCACATAGTCACTGATCGGCTCAGAGATGATGCGGACACGCCGGACCACTACGCCGCGGGTGACCGCATCGCGCACCGCGTCATGCCAGCCGCCCCACCACGAGGAGCGGTCACCGGGATCAAGGCGCTTGCCCTGCTGCCACGCGATGAACTCGGGGTCGTCCAGCATGTAGCTGTCGCGCAACTCAAGGTGCACGGCTGAGCGTCGGGCCTTCGCCAGGGCGTTACGCGCTGGTGGTTGCACTTGCCGTCTCTCCGTTGCCGTCGTCCGAGCGGGGGATGTACTTCAGCATGACCGCCGGAAGCCTGACGATCGTCTCGTGGTCCGGTACGTCCGTGGAGTGACCGGGGATCGAACCAACCTCCTGGCACTCCTTCACCTCCTCCTCGGTCGCCTTGTACGACTGGATCAGAAGATCTCCCGTCTCCTTGTGAAGCCAGATCGTCGGGGACTCGTCCGTCGGCGTGTTGGGGATGATGCCGAGGAACTTCAGGGTCACGGTCGCTCCCGCCGTCGAGTGGGTTGCACGAGCGTGCACGAGCCTCAAGGTCAGGCTCATCGGCGTCAAGGGAGGTCGGCACGGCGCACGGAAGCACGGCGACCGAGGGGTTACGGAGACTGACAGGTCACGGGGACTGAGGGGTCACGGAGACTGACCCGCGGTTTTGAAGTGTCGTATCAGGGCCAGCAAGCCGCCGGCGGTCAGGGCAAGAACCTCGCCGGGGACGTCGCTCTCGCGGAGGAAGAGGTGGGGTTCGGCGCGGGCCAGCTCTACGCAGTTTTCGCCGCCGGCACCGGAGAAGGACGACTTCTGCCACTGCACAGACATGGTGTGGGCCTCACAGTTCTCGTGCGATGTCGTGGATGAATTGGCGAGAGGGCCCGGCTTCGAGCGCAGCTCGCTCCGCGAGGTCCAGCAGCGTGCCGTACCTCTTGAGCTGGGTGCCCATGCCGAGGAAGACACCCCCCACGGCACTGTCCACCTGGACGGTGTCCAGCTGGGGCACGATCCCCCCGGCGTAGAAGACCGGCTGTGTCGCCTCCACGAAGTCCTCGCTGGCGAAGGGGATCACCTTCAGAACGACGGCAGGCCACTCGGAGACCTCCAGCAGACGGCCGAGCTGCTCTCGTGTCACCCCACGTCCGCCGATGCGCATCCGCAGGGCCGCCTCATGGATGACCACCGTGAAGGACGGCGGCACCTCACGCTCGAAGAGCCGGCGGCGCTTCAGCCTGAACTCCACCCGAACATCCACCTCATTGGCGGGGAGCGGCGGGATGTGGCCACCGTACAGCGCCCGCGTGTACTCCTCCGTCTGGAAGACGCCGGGCAGCGTCATGGGCTGCAGCGCTCGCAAGTACGTTGCGTGGTGCTCCAGTTCGGCAACGTCCAGGAAGCCGGGGGACAGAATCCCGCGATACGCATCCCACCAACCCTGTCCCCGGGACTCCCGCGCGATGGCGCACAGCGCGTCGACCAGCGGCGCGTCGTCGCACGAGTAGAACACCGCCAGCCGCCGGATCCGCTCCTCGCTGACACCGAGGCGCCCCGCCTCGATGTGGCTGATCTTGGCCTGGTCGTTCGACAGCAAACCTGCCGCCTCGCGCGCGGTCTTCCCCGCAGCCTCTCTCAACTTCCGTAGCTCCGCGCCCAGTCGGACCTGACGGGCGGAGGGGCTGTCTCTCAGTGGCATGGGTTCCATTCCTCTCGGCGTCCGAGTCTGCCGTTTTGCGAGGAACCGGTCCACTCGCTCGGGTGAAACCAAAGAGACAACCTTGCCCCACTGCAAGGTTGCCCCTACCTTCAAAACGGTCAGAGCGCGACACGCCAGTGAACCCGCAGAGCAGTCACCCCCCGGTGCCCAAGCCACGGTGGCCAACCGCGCAACACCCATACACATCACAGGAGTTCAGGCCATGACGCATACCACCCTCAGCACTCCCCAGACCTACCACCTCACCACCCCCAACTCCCCCCTCACCCCAAAGATCTGCCGAGATACCGTCGCCCTACTCCTCGCCACGAACGGCCACACCCCCGACCTCGCCGACACAGCCCGCACCCTCGTCTCCGAGGTCGTCACCAACGCCCTACTCCACACCACCTCCCCCACCATCGACATGGAGACCGCAGTCCTCCCCGACGGCGTACGGGTCGCGGTCTACGACGACAACCCGGCCGTCCATCTCGCGCCGCTCGACACCGCGTGGGACGGGGAACACGGACGAGGGTTACTCCTGGTCCAAGCTCTGGCACAGGCGTGGGGCGTCACACCGGCCCATCCCTACGGCCGAAAGCACGTCTGGTTCGAGCTCCGCGGCCACCACACCAGTGGCTGCCCCCCGCCCCGCGCCCCCGAGCCTTCGTCGTCACAGCAGCAGCACTCATCCGCCACCGCCGCCCGAGCAGGTGAACAGCACCCGCCGCGGGGAACGCCGCACGAAGATGAGTCGCATGAACAAAGCCGCTGAGCACGAAGCCGCCGCAGCCCGCTTGTGGCAGGAACACCTGCACGCGCCTTTCCCCGCCGGACTGCACGGTGCGGATCGGGCAGGCATCGACATGATGCTGCTCGACGCCGACATCGCCGGGTGCGTGTCCACCTGGCTGAACCACGACGGCTCTCTCGACAGAGGGCGCCACAGGATCCTGCGCGCCTGCCTCGCAGACCTGGACCAGGTTCTGCCGTTCCTCAACGAAGCAGAGGACCTCGCCTACTACCAGCGTCTGCGTCAGCTGGCTCACCTCGTGTCGGAGACCGCTCCACAACACCCCAAGGCCGAAAAATGAACACCTCCATGGCGCACATCGCGGCGGCCGCCCTCGAACAGGGACCACACACCCCGTCCGACACAGCTTCCACCGCGCACCGGCACCCCCTCGATCTCCGCGTCGGCCCCGTCGCCGTCGATGTCTGGACCGACGGTCGCCTCGGATTCGTCCTTCTTCTGCACCGTAGGGACGACGGGTTCGCCGCGAGCGAGATCTACTACTCCCTCAAGGGTGAGGACCAGCGCTGGATGCTCCCGGAACACCTCTCCGGGGAGATCGTCGGGTTCGATCCGGAGGACCCTTCCGTCATGGCGGAAATCCTGTCCGGCGCAGCGCTGACCGTGCTGTCGGAGTCCGATTCCAGGGTCTTCACCGGCACAGGAGAGGACGATGACGAACTCGTCCGCGTGTACGAACTCCTGGTGAGCGAAAGGGTTGACCGCATCCGGATCGAGAACCGGTCCCGCACGGATCCCCAGGAGCGCGCGGCGCCCCCGATGGCCGTCGTCGTCGTACGACCCGGCGAACCACTGCGGGTCTCGCCCGTACTGCGAGACGGAGTGGAATCCGCACCAACGGACGGAAGCCTCACCCTGTTTCCAGCCAAGGAGTGATCCTCGCAAACAGGCCACCCACCCCTGGACAAGCTGTGAGGTTAGGCTAACCTACCTTCGAACTTGTCCCGCGGGCGGCGCTCCGCCCCGTGCCGAAAGCAGCCACACTCATGTCCAACGCCCGTGCCACCCACCTCACCCGTCGCGGCATCCTCGCCGCCGGCGGCGCCCTCGGCCTCGGCGCCGTGCTCGCTGCCTGCGGCGACGACACCGACTCGAAAAGCGGTGGCTCGGACTCGACGAAGGCCGCCAGCGCCAAGTCCGGCCCCTGGACCTTCAAGGACGACCGCGACACGACCGTGAAGCTGGACAAGACCCCGGCGAACATCGTCGCCTTCACCGGTGTCGCCGCCGCGTTGTACGACTACGGCATCGAGGTCAAGGGCGTTTTCGGCCCGACCACGACCGCCGACGGCAAGGCCGATGTCCAGGCCGGCGACATGGACGTCAGCAAGCTGACGGTCCTCGGCAACGCCTGGGGCCAGTTCAACATCGAGAAGTACGCGGCCCTCGCGCCCGACGTGCTGATCTCCACGATGTTCGACGACGCGGGCACCCTCTGGTACGTCCCCGAGGAGTCCAAGGACAAGATCCTCAAGCTCGCCCCGAGTGTCGGCATCTCCGTCTACGACCGCCAGATGCCCGAGTCGCTGCAGCGCATGCTCGCGCTCGCCGAGTCTCTCGGCGCCGACGTGAAGTCCGCCGAGATCGTCGAGGCGAAGAAGAAGTTCGAGACGGCCGCCGAGCGGCTCCGGGCGGCGGCCAAGGCCCGCCCGGAGATCAAGGTCCTCGCCGGTTCCGCCTCCGACGAGATCTTCTACGTCTCCGGTTCGAACTTCTCCATCGACCTGGAGTACTTCAAGGCGCTCGGCGTGAACATCGTCGAGCCCTCCGCCAAGGCCCTGAAGGCCAGCGGCGGCTGGTTCGAGAACCTGAGCTGGGAGAACGTCGACAAGTACCCGGCCGACATCATCATCATGGACGACCGCAGCTCGACCACCCAGCCGGCCGACATCACCGAGGCCACCTGGAAGAAGCTGCCCGCCGTGAAGGCCGGCCAGGTCATCGCCCGCTCCCCCGAGCCGATCGTGTCGTACGACAAGTGCACCCCGCTCCTCGACAACCTCGCCGAGGCCATCGAGAACGCGAAGAAGGTCGCCTGACCCGGTCCCTGCCGGGACTGCCGGGATCCCCTGACGCCACCTCAGGAGTACGCATGACGACGGCCGTAGCCGCCCCGTTCCGTTTCTTCTCTCTCCAGGTCGTACGGACGAGGCGGCTCGGTCCGTCGTTGGTCCGGATCACCTTCGCCGGTTCCGACCTGGCGGACTTCGCCTCCCACGGCCGGGACCAGAGCCTGTCCCTGTTCCTGCCGCACCCCGGCCAGACCGAACCCGCCGTCCCCTACGAACTGGGCGACGGCTGGTGGCAGGGCTGGCGCGAACTCCCGGACGACGTACGGGCGGTGATGCGCTCGTACACCTTGCGCGCCCTGCGCCGCGACCCCGACGAGATCGACATCGACTTCGTGCTGCACGGTGTGGAGCCGAGCACGGATTCCGAGGCCGAGACCGCCGCCGGTGCGAAGGCCGAGACCCACGCCGGTCCGGAGGCCGACACCCCCGCCGGCCCCGCGTCCCGGTGGGCCTCCCGCGCGGCGGCCGGCGACCGCGTCGTGCTGCTCGGCCCGGCGATCGCGGACAACCGGGCGATCCGCTTCCGCCCGCCCGCCGACACCGACCTGGTCGTCCTGTGGGCGGACGAGACCGCACTGCCCGCCGCCTCCGCGATCCTCGAGTCACTGCCGGCCGGTACCCGCGCCCGGGTCTGGCTGGAGGTCCAGCACGCCGGGGACGTCCAGGAACTGGTCACCGCGGCCGACGTGGACATCACGTGGCTCGTACGCGACGACATCCCCCACTGCCTTAAGGGCGTGGGAGGTGCCCCCACCCCCATGGCCGTCGACGCCGTACGAGCCGCCCAGCTGCCGCGCGCCGAGAACCCGTACGCCTGGATCGCGGGCGAATCCGGGTGTGTGAAGGAGATGCGCCGCCACCTGGTGCGCGAACGCGCCATCGACCGCCGCCGGGTCACCTTCGTCGGCTACTGGCGGCGCGGGCTGACGGAGGAACAGCTGCGGGAGCGGGGGGAGTAGTTCGAAGGGGCGGGGCGCCTCTCGCCGGCTCAAACAGAGGCGTACGTCACTGAAGAGATCAGAGGGACGAGGTCGCGAGATCGACTTAGGTTAGGCTAGCCTAAGTTGAAGATCGGGACCCCGTCCCTCTCCTCGTCCCGGCCGCCCCCCCTCTCTCCCGTCCCGCTCGGACTCTCCCGCACGGAGGACCCCCACATGCGCTCGCACCTGCTCAATGACACGACCGCGGATCGGTACCGCCGATCCGTGACCGAAGGAGTCGAGCGGGTGGCGGCAAAACTCGCCACCACCGAGCACCCGTTCACAGGTGTCACGGTCGACGCCCTCGCCCCCCGTATCGAGCAGATCGACCTGGACCGCCCGCTGCACGACACCACCGCGGCCCTCGACGAGCTGGAAGAGGTCTACCTCCGGGACGCGATCTACTTCCACCACCCGCGCTACCTCGCGCACCTCAACTGCCCGGTCGTCATCCCGGCCGTGCTCGGTGAGGCCATCCTCTCCGCCGTCAACTCCTCCCTGGACACCTGGGACCAGTCGGCCGGCGGCACCCTCATCGAGCGCAAGCTCATCGACTGGACCAACGAGCGCATCGGCCTCGGCCCCGCCGCCGACGGCGTGTTCACCAGCGGCGGCAGCCAGTCCAACCTCCAGGCACTGCTGCTCGCCCGCGAGGAGGCCAAGCCAGGGCGGGCAGGGTGGGAAAGCGGGGACAGCCTCGGCAAACTGCGGATCTTCGCCTCCGAGGTCAGCCACTTCAGCGTCAAGAAGTCGGCCAAACTCCTCGGCCTGAGCGCCGATGCGGTGGTCTCGATCCCGGTGGACCACGACAAGCGGATGCAGACACTCGCCCTCGCGCACGAGCTCGAGCGGTGCAAGCGTGAGGGCCTCGTCCCCATGGCCGTCGTCGCCACCGCCGGCACCACCGACTTCGGCTCCATCGACCCGCTGCCCGAAATAGCCGAACTGTGCGCCCAGTTCGACGCATGGATGCATGTGGACGCGGCCTACGGCTGCGGACTGCTCACCTCGCTGAAGAACCGGGACCGCATCGACGGCATCGAGCGCGCCGACTCGGTCACCGTCGACTATCACAAGTCCTTCTTCCAGCCCGTGAGCTCCTCCGCCGTGCTGGTCCGCGACGCCGCGACACTCCGCCACGCGACCTACCACGCGGAGTACCTCAACCCGGTCCGCGCGGTGCAGGAACGTATCCCCAACCAGGTCGACAAGTCCCTGCAGACCACCCGCCGCTTCGACGCGCTCAAGCTGTGGATGACGCTGCGCGTGATGGGCGCCGACGGCATCGGCGAACTCTTCGACGAGGTCTGCGACCTGGCGGAGCAGGGCTGGAAACTGCTCGCCGCCGACCCGCGCTTCGACGTGGTCGTGGAGCCGTCCCTGTCCACCCTCGTCTTCCGCTTCATCCCGGCCCATGTCACCGACCCGGCCGAGATCGACCGCGCCAACCTGTACGCCCGCAAGGCCCTGTTCGCCTCCGGTGACGCCGTCGTCGCGGGCACCAAGGTGGGCGGCCGCCACTACCTCAAGTTCACCCTGCTCAACCCCGAGACCACGGTCGACGACATCGCCGCCGTACTCGATCTGATCGCCGGCCACGCCGAGCAGTACCTGGGAGAGTCCCTTGACCGCGCTTCCTGAATCCACGAACAAGACCTACGACTTCGTGGGTATCGGGCTCGGCCCCTTCAACCTCGGCCTCGCCTGCCTCACCGAGCCGATCGCCGAACTGGACGGAGTCTTCCTCGACTCCAAGCCCCACTTCGAGTGGCACTCGGGGATGTTCCTGGAGGGCGCGCACCTCCAGACCCCGTTCATGTCGGACCTGGTGACCCTCGCCGACCCGACCTCCCCGTACTCCTTCCTCAACTACCTGAAGGAATCGGGCCGTCTGTACTCGTTCTACATCCGCGAGAACTTCTACCCGCTCCGGGTCGAGTACGACGACTACTGCCGCTGGGCCGCGTCGAAACTGAGCAGCGTCCGCTTCAGCACGACGGTCACCGAGGTGACGTACAAGGACGAGAACGAGGTGTACGTCGTACGGACGGACGCTGGTGACCTCTACCGCGCCCGCCACCTCGTCCTCGGCACCGGAACGCCGCCGTACATCCCCGAGGCCTGCGCCGGACTCGGCGGCGACTTCATCCACAACTCCCGCTATCTCCAGCACAAGCAGGAACTCCAGAGCAAGGAGTCGATCACCCTGGTCGGCAGCGGTCAGTCCGCCGCCGAGATCTACTACGACCTCCTGAGTGAGATCGACGTCCACGGCTACCGGCTGAACTGGGTCACGCGCTCCCCGCGCTTCTTCCCGCTCGAGTACACCAAGCTCACGCTGGAGATGACCTCCCCGGAGTACATCGACTACTTCCACGCGCTGCCCGAGAAGACCCGCTACCGCCTTCAGACGGAGCAGAAAAGCCTCTTCAAGGGCATCGACGGGGAGCTGATCGACGCCATCTTCGACCTGCTCTACCAGAAGAACATCGGCGGACCGGTCCCCACCCGGCTGCTCACCAACTCCGCCCTGAACAGCGCTCGGCACGAGAACGGCACCTACACCCTGGGCCTGCGCCAGGAGGAACAGGGCAAGGACTACGAGCTGCAGTCCGAGGGTCTGATCCTGGCCACCGGCTACAAGTACGCCGAGCCCGAGTTCCTCGAGCCGGTGCGCGACCGGCTGCGCTACGACTCCCACGGCAACTTCGACCTGGCCCGCAACTACGCCATCGACACGACGGGGCGCGGGATCTTCCTGCAGAACGCGGGCGTCCACACGCACTCGATCACGTCGCCGGACCTGGGCATGGGCGCGTACCGCAACGCGTCCATCATCCGTGAGCTGCTCGGCACCGAGTACTACCCGGTCGAGAAGACCATCGCGTTCCAGGAGTTCGCCGTATGAGCACCAGTTTCAGCATCCGCCCGCTCGATCCGCTCCGGGACGCCGAACTGCTGCACGGCTGGGTCACCCACCCGAAGGCCGCGTTCTGGATGATGCAGAACGCGAAACTCCAGGACGTCGAGCGCGAGTACATGGCCATCGCGGCCCATGAGCACCACCACGCGTTCCTCGGCCTGCTGGACGGCGAACCCGTCTTCCTGATGGAGCGGTACGACCCCCGGTACGTCGAGCTGGTCGGCCTGTACGAGCCCGAGCCCGGCGATGTCGGCATGCACTTCCTGGTCGCGCCGACGGACACGCCCGTGCACGGTTTCACCCGCGCCGTGATCACCGCGGTGATGGAGCACCTGTTCGCCGACCCGGCGACGCGGCGTGTCGTCGTGGAACCCGACGTGAGCAACGCGGCCGTGCACGCGCTCAACGAGGCCGTCGGCTTCGTGCCCGAGCGCGAGATCGAGAAGCCGGAGAAGCGCGCGCTGCTGAGCTTCTGTACCCGGGAGCAGTTCGCAGCAGCGGTACGAGGAGTAGCCGTATGACCCTGTCCGACACCGTGGCTCACCTCTCCCCCGAGCGCTGGGCGCAGGCCAACCGCCTCCTGGTCCGCAAGGCCCTCGCCGAGTTCGCCCACGAGCGCCTGATCACACCGGAGGCGCGGGAGGACGGCGAGTACGTCATCCGCAGCGACGACGGCCTCACCCGCTACCACTTCACCGCCGTCCGCCGCTCGCTCGACCACTGGCAGGTCGACGCCGAGTCGATCACCCGGCACCGCGACGGCGCCGAACTCCCGCTTGCCGCGCTGGATTTCTTCATCGAGCTGAAGAATGCGCTCGGCCTGAGCGACGAGGTGCTGCCCGTCTATCTGGAGGAGATCTCCTCCACTCTCTCGGGCACCTGCTTCAAACTCACCAAGCCGCAGATCCCGTCCGCCGAACTCGTGAAAAGCGGCTTCCAGGCCATCGAGACCGGTATGACCGAGGGCCATCCCTGCTTCGTCGCCAACAACGGGCGGCTCGGCTTCGGCGTCCACGAGTACCTGTCGTACGCGCCGGAGACCGCGAGCCCCATCCGGCTGGTGTGGCTGGCCGCGCACCGCTCCCGGGCTGCCTTCACGGCGGGCGTGGGCATCGAGTACGAGTCCTTCGTGAGCGCGGAGCTGGGTGCGGAGACGGTCGAGCGGTTCGCCGGGAAACTCACCGGCCAGGGCCTCGACCCCGACGACTACCTCCTGATCCCCGTCCACCCCTGGCAGTGGTGGAACAAGCTCTCCGTGACCTTCGCGGCCGAGGTCGCCGAACGCCGTCTGGTCTGCCTCGGCGAGGGCGACGACGAGTACCTGGCCCAGCAGTCGATCCGGACGTTCTTCAACAAGAGCGCCCCCGACAAGCACTACGTCAAAACGGCGCTGTCCGTCCTCAACATGGGCTTCATGCGGGGGCTTTCGGCCGCCTACATGGAGGCGACCCCGGCGATCAACGACTGGCTGGCCCAGCTCATCGAGAACGACCCGGTGCTCAAGTCCACCGGACTGTCGGTCATCCGTGAACGCGCGGCGGTCGGCTACCGCCACCTGGAGTACGAGGCCGCGACGGACCGCTACTCCCCGTACCGCAAAATGCTCGCCGCCCTGTGGCGCGAGAGCCCGGTCGCCATGCTCCAGGAGGGCGAGTCGCCGGCCACCATGGCCTCCCTCGTCCATGTCGACCACCAGGGCGCGTCCTTCGCCGGCGCACTGATCGAGCAGTCGGGACTGGCCCCGGTGGAGTGGCTGCGCCGCTACCTCCGCGCCTACTTCACGCCCCTGCTGCACAGCTTCTACGCCTACGACCTCGTCTACATGCCGCACGGCGAGAACGTCATCCTGGTCCTCAAGGACGGGGCGGTTCAGCGCGCGATCTACAAGGACATCGCCGAGGAGATCGCCGTCATGGACCCGCAGGCGATACTGCCGCCCGCGGTCGAGCGGATCCGCGTCGAGGTCCCCGAGGACAAAAAACTCCTGTCGCTCTTCACGGACGTCTTCGACTGCTTCTTCCGCTTCCTGGCGGCGAACCTCGCGGCCGAGGGCATCCTCGACGAGGACGACTTCTGGCGGACGGTCGCCGAGTCGGTGCGCGAGTACCAGGAGTCGACGCCCGAACTCGCCGACAAATTCCGGCAGTACGACATGTTCGCGCCCGAGTTCGCCCTGTCCTGCCTCAACCGCCTCCAGCTGCGCAACAACAAGCAGATGGTGGACCTGGCGGACCCGTCCGGCGCGCTCCAGCTCGTCGGCACACTGAAGAACCCCATCGCAGGGCTCTAGGACCGACCGGCCCTCCCCTCACGTGCGGGCGCCCTGGAGTACGGTCCCTCCAGGGTGCCCGTGCCGGATGCCAGAATCGCTGCATGGCGGAAATCATCCAGAAGGACGGAACCTGGACCTTCGACGGCGACGCGCTGCGGCTGACCCCCGGGCGCGACAAGAATGTGAGCCTGCTCCGCAAGACTTTGGGTGAACTGACCGTCCCACTCGGCGCGTTGGCGGGAATCTCCTTCGAGCAGGGCAAGAAGACCGGGCGGCTGCGGCTGAGGCTGCGCGACAGCGCCGATCCACTGCTCCAGGCCACCGGCGGCAAGCTCACCGAGCCGAACGACCCTTACCAGCTCTCCGTCGAGTCCAACCGCTACGGAGTCGCCGAGTACGTCGTGGACGAGGTCCGGGACGCGCTGCTCCTCGACCAGGTCCCGACCGGCCCCGCCGACGGCTATCTGCTCCCCGGTCCCTCCGTACCGCTGTCCGCCGCCGCCGGCGACGGCACCGCGAGCTTCGACGGGGAGCGCGTCCGCCTGGAGTGGAACTGGAAGACGGAGGACGCGAAGGCCGCCGCCGGCACCCGTGACCTCCCCCTCTCCGGCATCACGGCCGTCGAGTGGCACCCGGCGGTCGGCCTGGAGAACGGCTACCTCCGCTTCGTCGTCCGCGGCGCCGAGACCAAGGCCCCGCCGAAGTACGACCCCCACTCCGTGGAACTCTGGGGATTCAAGAAGGACCCGCTGATGGCACTGGTCGCGGCGGCGGTACAGGCACGCCTCCCCCACCCGGCCGCCCAGCCCCCGGTAGCGGACGAACCGCCGAAGGAGGAACTCCCCCCGACCGACCACGACGCCCTCCTGCGCCGCCTGCGCGAACTGGGCGACCTGCACCAGTCGGGCGTCCTGACGGACGAGGAGTTCGCCATGGCCAAGCAGGCGGTCCTCAAGCGGATGTAGAGACCGGCTTGAGAACCGCCCGCGCCCCCCACCGACCCGCAGCTAGCGAACCCACCGAGCCACCGTGAAGTGATCCACCGTCCCCCCGGCCTCGGCAATGCCCGTCACCTTCAACGTCGCCAACCGCCCCTTGGCCGCAGGCGTCACATCCACCCGCAGGAACGAGTAGTTCAGATACCGCACCCGCGACCAGGCAACCGTCTCGTTCTGCTTCGCCCCGTCCTTGAGGCACACATACGAGGACACCGCCTCGTCGTCCTTCTCGTGCCCCTCGTACGACTGGTCCGCACTGAACGCGTACAGACTCCGCCCCGCCGCCCCCGCCGTCACGTACACCACACCATCCGTCTCGGGGTACGCCGTCCCCCCGATCGGCAGCTTCTTGGCGACCTCACCCGCCTTGATGACGTCGGTGCGCTCGTAGACGTGGTTGTGACCGTTGATGACAAGGTCCACGGTGTACTTCTCGAACAGCGGCACCCACTCCTGCCGTACGCCCCCCTCCGAGGCGTGCGCGGTGGAGGTGCAGTACGAGCAGTGGTGGAAGAAGACGACGACGAAGTCGATGCCCTTGGCCGCCCGGTACTTCTTGAGCTGCGCCTCCAGCCATGTCGTCTGGGTGCCACCCGAAATACCGAGGTTCGCCGGAATCTCGAAGGACACGTCGTTGGCGTCCAACGAGATGATCGCAGTGTTGCCGTGCACGAAGGAGTAGACGCCGGGCAGGTTCGCCTTGTCGGGCCCGTTCTCCGGCAGCTGTCAGCGGGCCTCCTCGCCGCCGTAGCCGTTGGGCGAGTACCAGGCCTCCATGTCGTGGTTGCCGTACGAGACCATCCACGGCACCTGCTTGGCGACCGACTCGGTCTGCGCGAGGAACTGGTCCCAGACGCGCGAGTCGAAGCCGGTGTCGGCACTCTTGCCCTGGCCCGCCGGGTCCGCGTACGCGATGTCGCCGGCGTGCAGATGGAAGGCCGGGTTCTGGGCGAGGATCAGGCTGTCGTTGGCGAGGCCGTGATAGCTGACGCCCTGGTCGCCGAAGGCGGTGAAGGTGAACGGCTCGGCGCGGTCGGGCGCGGTGGTGAAGGTGCCGAGGGTGCCCGCGAGGTGGGCGGCCGCCGGGTCGAAGCCGTCGTGGCCGACGCCGTAGTAGTACGTCCTGCCGGGGCACAGGTGGGTGAGCCTGGCGTGCAGGTAGTACTGGGTGTGGTCGCCGCTCGCGCCGACGCCGGCCGGCGTGTACAGCGTCCGGACCTCGGCCTCGATCTTGCGCGAGAGGTCCCAGGGGTGGGCGCCGATGCGGATGTACGGCTTGCCGACCGCGACCGGGACCTGCCAGGAGACGGTCATCTCGGTGCGCGGGTCGGCGCCGTAGGCGAGGTGGCGGTCCATAGACGACGAGGGCGGCGCCTATCAAACGGGCGCCGCCTCCGTTCTTCGTTCACCGGGAAAGTCCGGCGTGTTCACATTCCAACCAACAACCCACCCCACCCATACGTGGAATGTCCGTGACTCCGCTCCCCACCCGAGGGAGGGTGCTTCCAACCCGAGGGTTGCGGTCCAGCCCGAACCGATCCATTGCGGGAAAGGCGCAAGCTAGCACAGCCCGGGAGCCCGGGGCAGACAGGCCACAAACAGTCCCCCCTAAGACTTTCAACAGGCACGTGCCCGAAATCGGGCAGGATTCTTGCGATTGCCGGCGCTTTACCTCAGGATCAACGCGTGCACGACGAACTTGTTGATCATCTGACGCGCTCCACGCCCCTGAACCGGGGCGAGGCGCTGCGGGTGGTCCAGGACGTGCTCGCCTACTTCGACGAGACGACCGAGGACTACGTCCGTCGCCGCCACCGCGAGCTCCAGGCGCAGGGCCTGGTCAACGCGACGATCTTCGAACGGATCGAGGCGGACCTGAAATACCGCGCGGTCGCGCCGCCGGAGCTCACGCTCAGGCAGTTGCGCCGCATCGTCTACGGCTGAGGAATCTCTCTGTATGTGTGGAATCGTCGGATACATCGGCAGGCGTGACGTGGCACCGCTGCTGCTCGAGGGCCTCCAGCGCCTGGAGTACCGCGGCTACGACTCGGCGGGCATCGTCGTGACGACCCCGAAGACGGCCGGCCTGAAGATGGTCAAGGCCAAGGGCCGGGTCCGTGACCTGGAGGCCAAGGTCCCCGCGCGCTTCAAGGGCACCACCGGCATCGCCCACACCCGCTGGGCCACCCACGGCGCCCCGTCCGACGTGAACGCCCACCCGCACATGTCGGCCGACAACAAGGTCGCGGTCGTCCACAACGGCATCATCGACAACGCCTCCGACCTGCGCAAGAAGCTCGAGGCCGACGGCGTCGAGTTCCTCTCCGAGACCGACACCGAGGTCCTCACCCACCTCATCGCCCGCTCCCAGCAGGAGAAGCTCGAGGACAAGGTCCGCGACGCGATCCGGGTGATCGAGGGCACGTACGGCATCGCCGTCCTGCACGCCGACTTCCCCGAGCGCATCGTGGTGGCCCGCAACGGCTCCCCGGTCGTCCTGGGCATCGGCGAGAAGGAGATGTTCGTCGCCTCGGACATCGCCGCGCTGGTCACCCACACGCGGCAGATAGTGACCCTGGACGACGGCGAGATGGCCACCCTCAAGGCCGACGACTTCCGTACGTACACCACCGAGGGCACCCGTACGACGTCCGAGCCGACCACCGTGGAGTGGGAGGCCGCCTCGTACGACATGGGCGGCCACGACACGTACATGCACAAGGAGATCCACGAGCAGGCCGACGCCGTGGACCGCGTCCTGCGCGGCCGCATCGACGACCGGTTCTCCACCGTGCACCTGGGCGGCCTGAACCTGGACGCCCGCGAGGCGCGCCAGATCCGCCGTGTGAAGATCCTCGGCTGCGGCACCTCCTACCACGCGGGCATGATCGGCGCCCAGATGATCGAGGAGCTGGCCCGCATCCCCGCGGACGCCGAGCCCGCCTCCGAGTTCCGCTACCGCAACGCCGTCGTCGACCCCGACACGCTGTACGTCGCGGTCTCCCAGTCCGGTGAGACGTACGACGTACTGGCCGCCGTCCAGGAGCTGAAGCGCAAGGGCGCGCGGGTGCTGGGCGTGGTCAACGTCGTCGGCTCGGCGATCGCCCGCGAGGCGGACGGCGGCATGTACGTCCACGCCGGTCCCGAGGTCTGCGTCGTCTCGACGAAGTGCTTCACCAACACGACCGTCGCCTTCGCGCTGCTCGCCCTGCACCTGGGCCGTACCCGCGACCTGTCGGTCCGCGACGGCAAGCGGATCATCGACGGCCTGCGCAAGCTGCCGGCGCAGATCTCCGAGATCCTCGAGCAGGAGGACGAGATCAAGAAGCTGGCCGCGGAGTACGCCGAGGCCCGCTCGATGCTCTTCATCGGCCGCGTCCGGGGCTACCCGGTGGCCCGTGAGGCCTCGCTGAAGCTCAAGGAGGTCTCGTACATCCACGCCGAGGCCTACCCCGCCTCCGAGCTCAAGCACGGCCCGCTGGCGCTCATCGAGCCCGCGCTGCCGACGGTCGCGATCGTCCCCGACGACGACCTCCTGGAGAAGAACCGCGCCGCCCTGGAGGAGATCAAGGCCCGCAGCGGCAAGATCCTCGCGGTGGCGCACCAGAAGCAGGAGAAGGCCGACCAGACGATCATCGTCCCGAAGAACGAGGACGAGCTGGACCCGATCCTGATGGGCATCCCGCTGCAACTTCTCGCCTACCACACGGCGTTGACCCTGGGCCGGGACATCGACAAGCCGAGGAATCTCGCGAAGTCGGTGACGGTCGAGTAGGTAGTGGAGTAAGTCCGGCCGTACGGGGCCCAGTTGCCCTTACGTGGACGTGAACGATCCCTGTGCGCGCCACCAGCGCACAGGGATCGTTCCTTCCAGCCGGGGCCGCCCATTACCCCGACCGCCCTAGAACCGTAGGGGTCACCCCCCTCAAGCTCGCGACTTCGCTTGAGCAGGGCCCCCGTCTTTGGCCCGCGGTTGACTCAACCGGTGGCCGTCACCGTTCCTGTGGACTGAGCCCGCTCAGCCGCACGCCCCGAACGGTCTTGGACGCACTGGTCCCCGGCGTACTCAACCCCGGGGCGGCAACACGCATCCTGTGCATGGTCCGGGCCCGGGAGGCCAGTTCCCTACGCGATCTGGCCATATGAGTACGGCCAGAGGCGACGGAGAGGCCCTGAACCATCACTCCGGTGGAGCAGGGGCCCCGCACGCTGGCGCCGTACCTGGCGCCCCAGATCGCACGATCACGTTAACCCGGACAGCCCAGCACGCCGCAAGCCTGGAAGCCGACCATCACACGATCGAACTAACCGGGCTCATGCGCCCTCCTCGGCGAACAGTTGCCCCTGCCGTCACGCCGTCGATCACTTCGGCGCGACCGAGGCCGAAGGCCAACAGGGTGAGTCCGAGCGCGAGTTGGCCGAGGGTCGAGGTGGTGCTTCCTGCGGAGACGTCATTGTCCACGGCGGGCTCCCTTCATGCATGTGCAGTTGTGCTGCGTGGTACCGGCCGTACGGTTGGTCCTGTGACCGGTTTGTACCCTTCACAAGGGCACAAACCACCTCTACGCACGAGTAGATTTATGCCGAGTCCGGCACCCGCCAAAGGGAGTTGACGAACCGCCAGGGATCCCGCCCCGCTCATCTCACCTGGGACAACGGCGAGTTACGGAATGACGACCACCGGGCGCCGCGCGCGCTTCGCCAGCCGTCCGGCGACCGAGCCGAAGATGCGGCCGACGATGCCGTGCGTGGAGCCGACGACGATCGCGTCCGCCTCGTACTCCCGCCCCACCTCTTCGAGTTCGTGGCAGATGTCGCCGCCGCGCTCGACAAGGATCCACGGCACCTCGGCGAGGTACTCCGCGCAGGCGAGTTCGAGTCCGAGCACCTCGGTGCGGTGGTCGGGCACGTCGACGAAGACCGGTGGCTCACAGCCCGCCCACACCGTGGTGGGCAGCCGGTTGGCGACGTGCACGATGATCAGGCCCGAGCCGGAGCGATGGGCCATCCCGATCGCGTACGCGAGGGCGCGCTCGCTGGACGTCGAGCCGTCGAAACCGACGACGACGCCATGCTTGAAGGCGGGATCGCAGGACTGGCGGAGTTCTTCCGCCGCCAAGGGCTCGGCCGCCGTGGGATCGACGAGCGGGCGCTTGCGGTCTGCGGGATCGAAGAATTCGTGACCGGCCATGGGTATCTCGGCGTTTAGATCCTCGTGGTGGGACGACAACGTGCGGCAGAGCTGTGTCCGGGAATCATCTTCCCAACCCCATACCCCCAAGGGTACGGCGGCACGCCTCCTCTGCCCAGATCCCGCGCGCTCCCCCAAGCTCTCGACTTGGCTCGAGCAGGGGGGACCCCCATCGCGGCGTTCCCCGGAGCATGCATGAGAGGCGCCCGTAACGCAATGGTTGCTGCGCCGTACAGGCGGTTTGCGCAGGGTTCACCCAGGAGCGATACCCACCGGGGCCGCCCGTGGCCGGACAGTGACCGAGCGGTGACCGGGCAGTGACCGGCGGGTCGAACACGCGTTGAACCGGTGAGCCACCGCCATGGGAGTACTGGAGTACTAGGGAGCAGACCGTGCCTGGACCAGAGACCGCGTCCCGCCCCTCCCCCGGAGCGCGCCCCGCCCCGCCCCCCGCGCCCGACACGGCGAGCGATGTGGTGCGCTGGGCGGCGTTCAGTTGTGTACTGGTCCCCGTCGTCCTCGTCTGGTTCGGCACCTCGCTCGCCGGGGCGGCCGGCACGGCGCTGGGCCTGGCGGCCGTGACCGGGGTCTGCCGGGTGCTGCTGAGGCAGTCCGAGCGGGGCGCGGCGCAGCTGCTCGCCGAGGAGCGGGCCCCGCAGCGGTCGCGGCACGGCACGCACGATGTGGCCGACTCGCACATCACGAGCGGCCTGCGGGGCAGAAGCGGCTCGGGGGCGCGCAGGGGCGGGCGTCACAGCGAGGGAAAGAAGCCGGTCGACTGACCGGTTTCCGCGCACGCCCCCGCTTCTTTTCAGCCAACTTCGGCCTACCGTGCATCCCTTGCTCGAACGACCCCCCAACCCGCGTCCGACCTGCACGGAAAGGGCCCTGGAGGGCGCGCGCACCCTACGGGGATTGGCCACTGACACGAGGCGCACTTCCCTGCACGGCCCGCGAGTGCAACGCTTCGTGATCGAATGCTTCACGCCAAGTTGCCATGTCGACATTCTGTCGAATGCCGAACTGGTCACCTTGGCGCCACGGGACACAGTAGATTCGATCTTGACTGTCTTACGGCGGGGGACTCGTGCAGGACCGAGGGGAAACGTGCAGGAGCGACACAACCGAGGAGCCGCGACCACCGAGGGGGGCTTAGCAGTATGAGCCACGACTCCACTGCCGCGCCGGAAGCCGCTGCCCGGAAACTTTCCGGGCGACGCCGCAAGGAGATCGTCGCGGTGCTGCTGTTCAGCGGCGGCCCCATCTTCGAGAGTTCCATACCGCTGTCGGTGTTCGGGATTGACCGCCAGGACGCCGGCGTGCCGCGCTACCGACTGCTGGTGTGCGGTGGCGAGGAAGGCCCACTGCGGACCACAGGGGGCCTGGAACTCACCACGCCGCATGGCCTGGAGGCGATCTCGCGGGCGGGCACCGTCGTGGTGCCGGCCTGGCGGTCGATCACCTCCCCGCCACCGGGAGACGCGCTCGACGCGCTGCGTCGGGCGCACGAGGAGGGTGCCCGCATAGTCGGACTGTGCACCGGCGCCTTTGTGCTGGCCGCCGCCGGACTGCTGGACGGCCGTCCCGCGACCACCCACTGGATGTACGCGCCGACGCTGGCCAAGCGCTATCCGTCGGTCCACGTCGATCCACGCGAGCTGTTCGTGGACGACGGCGATGTCCTCACCTCAGCGGGCACCGCGGCCGGAATCGATCTCTGTCTCCACATCGTGCGGACGGACCACGGCAACGAGGCGGCCGGCGCGCTGGCCCGCCGGCTTGTCGTGCCCCCGCGCCGAAGTGGCGGCCAGGAGCGCTATCTCGATCGGTCTTTACCTGAGGAGATCGGTGCCGACCCCCTCGCGGAGGTCGTCGCCTGGGCGCTGGAGCACCTCCACGAGCAGTTCGACGTCGAGACGCTGGCGGCACGCGCCTACATGAGCCGCCGCACCTTCGACCGCCGCTTCCGCTCGCTCACGGGGAGCGCTCCCCTGCAGTGGCTGATCACTCAGCGGGTGCTGCAGGCGCAGCGACTGCTCGAGACCTCCGACTACTCGGTCGACGAGGTCGCGGGCCGTTGCGGCTTCCGCTCGCCGGTCGCGCTGCGGGGTCACTTCCGGCGCCAGCTGGGCTCGTCCCCGGCCGCGTACCGGGCGGCGTACCGGGCGCGCAGGCCGCAGTCCGAGCGGTCGCCGGACGTGGACAGCGCGCCGGGCCCGGCCGGGCCACCGCCGCTGAGCCAGGAGAACCCGGTGCCGATGCAGACCCGCCGTACGGCGGCCGCCAGCGCCCTGGGCCCGTCCACGTCGCTGTCGACGGCGACGGATCATGGCAAGTCGGGCGCGGAACTGTACGCGGCGGGGCGGCCGAGCCTGCCGGGGCAGCGCAGCGCGCCGTAACTCGAGGTACCGCCCGGACGGCGGCCTGGGACTTTCGCGTCCCGGGCCGCCGTCCCGCATCTGCCCGTGCGCCGGAGTGCGCCGTAGGGTAAGGCTCATGAACGATCGCATGGTGTGGATCGACTGCGAGATGACCGGGCTCTCGCTGTCGGAGGACGCACTCATCGAGGTGGCCGCGCTGGTCACCGACTCGGAGCTGAACGTACTCGGTGAAGGGGTGGACATCGTGATCCGCCCGCCGGACGCCGCGCTGGAGACGATGCCGGACGTGGTGCGCCAGATGCACACGGCCTCCGGCCTCCTCTCCGAGCTGGCCGCGGGCACGACCTTGGCGGACGCCGAGGAGCAGGTCCTCTCCTACGTACGTGAGCACGTCAAGGAGCCCGGCAAGGCGCCGCTGTGCGGAAACTCGGTCGGTACGGACCGGGGCTTCCTGCTGCGCGACATGCCCACGCTGGAGGACTACCTCCACTACCGCATCGTGGACGTCTCCTCCGTCAAGGAGCTGGCCCGCCGCTGGTACCCCCGGGCGTATTTCAACAGCCCGGAGAAGAACGGCAACCATCGCGCCCTGGCCGACATCCGCGATTCCATCGTGGAGTTGCGCTACTACCGCGAGGCGATCTTCGTTCCGCAGCCCGGCCCCGACTCGGACACCGCCCGCACCATCGCCGCGAAGCACGTCCCGCCCACGGAATGAGCCGCGCGGAAGCCTTGCGACGAGCCGCGTCCGGGGCCCTGACGGACCCCTGACGGGCGCCGCGCAAAGGCGGGCGCGAGCACCCCTTCGGACCCTGTACACTTTTTCTCGGCCGGTCAGGGAAACCAAGACCGGTCGTGGTGGGTGTAGCTCAGCTGGTAGAGCACCTGGTTGTGGTCCAGGATGTCGCGGGTTCAAGTCCCGTCACTCACCCTGTGAGAGGAAGCCTCTCACCTGCGCGAATGCAGGTGAGGGGCTTTTTCGTGGCCCGGCTTGGCCGAAGGGCGGCCAGATGCGGCCGGATTTTCGATCTACGGTCCCGCCTCATGGCAACGATCAGGAAGCGGATCCGCAAGGACGGCACGGCGAGCTTCCAGGTTCGCTGACTCCAGGGAGGGCGCGGCGGGTCCTGGGAGTCCGAGAGGTTCGGCGAGTTCTCCGAGGCCGACGCCCGCCACCATCGGCAACATCACCACCGACGACGTACAGGACTGGATCCGTCTCCAGGAGACCGGCGAGAAGGACCCCGTCACGGGACGCTGGATCCGACGGCCGGCGGGGTTCGAAGCGTCGAAAAAGCTCTCGGAATCCCTGACGGACCCGCTGGACGTGGTCCCCGACGGGCAGGGCGCGGGGTGCGTGTTCTTCGGTGACTGCTCTGCGGTCAGCCCGATGGCCTGACCCCACCGGACCGCCTGCCAGAGACGCCACCGGCCGGGATGATTTCCCGGCCGGTGGCGCGGCATTGTCCAGCAAAATACGAAGGGGTACGGACATGCAAGGAATCCCCTCGGACGAATTGGTTATGCAGCTCGTGTGACTGCTCCCGGAGGTGGAGCCCTATACGTCTGTTGCTTCTCGGTCAGCTCGCCTCCGGCGGGCTTCTTGAAGGGGTGGCGGAAGCCGTCGCCGGCGTTCTCGTGGCCGAGGTCGACCAGGGTCGGCATGTCCGGCTCGGCCGCGATGCGGTTGAGTGCCTCGACCAGCCCGTGGTGGCGGGCGCAGGTGGTGTCGTGCTCCCGGCCCGGCCGTACTGGCGAAAGGGTAAGCCGGGCGGGTGAGCCCGGCCACCGCGCACCCGGGAACCGGGTCTGGCATCGCGCGCGACGGCCCAAACCGTGTTTGCCGGCCGGGAATCAGCAGTTGCGGGAACTGGTGGCAGAGAAGCTGGCGAAGGACCGGGCGCCGGAGCGGAGGAGACAAAGGGCGATCCGCCCACACCAAATATCCTCTCAGGCTCGTGACTTGGCATGATTGTGGTGCTCGACCGAGTCGCCGCGGGCGACGAACACATCGGCGACCAGCGTCGGAGGGAACAGTCCGTGCTCGACGACGCCGGGGGTGGCACCGAGCAACGCCGCCAGGCCCGCGGGGTCGTCGACGGCACCGTGGTAGTCCGCGATAACGCCGCCGTCGGGGCTGCGTGGCGCGTTGCGCAGGGAAACCGGGCGGAGCAGGCACATGGTCGCGGCCAGCCCGAACTCGAGCAGCTCGAGTGGGACCGGCGGTTGCAGCGCTGCCACTCGTTTGCTCGAGTCGGCGATCACGACGAAGCGGTCGGCGGCCGCCGCGACAATCTTCTCCCTGGTGTGCGCGGCGCCGCCGCCCTTGACGAGCCAGCCGTCCGGCGCTATCTGGTCCGCACCGTCAATCGTGACGTCGAAGCGGTCGATGCTGCCGAACGGTTCGACCCGCAGATCGAGCATCAGGGCCGCCTCCTCGGTCCGCGGCGACGTCGCGACACACCGCAGTGACAGACGGCGGCGGGCCAGCGCAGGCAAGAGGTAGGCGACGGTCGAGCCGGTGCCGAGGCCGACGGTCATGCCGTCCTCTATCAGCTCGGCCGCAGCCTCGGCGGCACGTTGCTTCTCCTGCTGGACGCTCACGGTCCTCCTCCTTGACCAGGCCAGGTCTCAGGCTCAGGGCGCCAGGCCCGGGCATGCGGTGACGCGGGTCAGAGGATGAACTGCTCGACCGCGTTCGCGAAGCCCTCCTCCTCGTTGCTCGTTGTAACCCGCCTCGCCGCGCGCTGGACCTCGTGACTGGCGTTGCCCATCGCGATGGACAGTCCCGAGTGGGCAAACATCAGTACGTCGTTGGGCATGTCGCCGATCGTGGCGATCTGTTCGGGGGAAATCTGGAGCTTGGCGGACCAGTACTTGACGACACCCCCCTTGTTCGCCTGCGGATGGGTCACATCGAGGTAGTAGGGCTGCGAGCGCGCGGCCGAGACATGCTCGCCGAACTGCGCGCGAGCTGCGACCGCGGCCGCCTCGACCACCTGGTGGTCATCGCTGACCCCGACGACCTTGGCGGTGTCCTGCTCGAGCCCGTCGAAGCCGGGAACGAGCGTGGGCGCGAACTGCACCGTCCAGCTCTCGCGATCCACGTGCGGCCCCTTCACGTCGCGGACGTACCAGTCGGCACCCCGGTAGATCCAGACGCTGAGGCCGAACGACTCCATCAGCGCGACGACCGGGGCCACCACCTCCGCGGGAATGACCTGCTGCTCGACAACGGTCAAATCCGGGTTGACGATGAGACCGCCATTGAAGGCGGCGAGTTCAGTGACCAGCGCCAGGGGCTCGATGATCATGGACATGCCGCGGGGTGGTCTCCCGCTGGTCACCGCGAAGAGGACGCCGGCGTCGTAGAGCTTGTGGACCGCACGGACGGCGCGGTCGGTGAGGGCCTTGTCGCTCGTGACCAGAGTGCCGTCGACGTCGGCAAGAAGCAGGCGGATCGGGCGGGTTGGCATCACGCCTCCGTAAGCTCTGGTCGCGGCCGGTCCGGGTGGGGAGAGGCAACGGCTCATGGATGCGGGGGGCCTGTGGGACGGGTTCCCAGTCGGCTTGATTTCCGAAAATTGCTGGAGGTTACCGTCGCGGCCGGCTTGAGTCCCAGTCACGTTCCTCTCGAACAGAGGGGAAGGTCAATGCCGTTGAGGGCGCGCAATGCTTAGATGTACCCCTTGCGCTTTGATATAACCCCATAAGGGCGATGTAGCGAACATAAGGTACATGTGCGAGTGTTAAGAATTGTATGACGAAGCTCATGCGGGGCCTGACGTCCAAAATTCACAGCACATTTTGGGCCAGCCCCTGAGGGGAGCGGGCAGTGGCGCAGGCAAGTCTGGACAAGACGGCCCACGTGCTGGGGGTCGACATCGGCGGGACCGGTATCAAGGGAGCGCCGGTCGACCTCGAGCTCGGCAGCCTCATCGGTGAGCGGGTCCGGATCCCGACCCCGCATCCGGCGACCCCGGGGGCAGTCGCGGACGTGGTCGTGCAGGTGCTCTCCCAGATCGGCGTCCCGGGACCGGTCGGGCTGACGCTCCCGGCAGTCATCCGGGGCGGCAAAGTCCAGACGACGTCCAATATCGACCCGGCCTGGATGGAGACGGACGCGGCCCAGCTCTTCGCACGAGCGACCGGCCGCGACGTGCGGGTAGTGAACGACGCCGACGCGGCCGGGATCGCCGAGATGCGCTTCGGCGCCGGCAAGGGACGCAAGGGCGTCGTCGTGATGGTGACGCTCGGCACCGGTATCGGCAGCGCCGTCTTCTCCGACGGGTTCCTGGTGCCCAACAGCGAGCTGGGGCACCTGCCGCTGCACCACGGGGATGCCGAGGACTGGGCCGCGGAGTCGGTGCGCGAGCACGACGACCTGTCCTGGAAGAAATGGGCGCACCGTCTGGAGACGTATCTCGAGCTCGTCCAGCGGCTGCTGTGGCCCGACCTGATTGTCATCGGCGGCGGCGTCAGCAAGAAGGCCGACAAGTTCCTGCCGTACATCGAGCTCAGGACCGAGATCGTGCCGGCGCAACTGTTGAACGATGCGGGCATTGTCGGCGCGGCGCTCTTCGCCCCGGCCGGGAAAGCTCAAACCTAGTCTGCCGCCCTCGATATGAGCGCAGGGGCAGCACCTTCAGGGAGGCTCGCATTGAGCAACAACGACCTGGAAACACTTTCCGTCAACACGATCCGCACTCTGTGCATGGACGCCATCCAGGCGGCCAACTCCGGCCATCCGGGGACACCGATGGGAATCGCCCCGGTCGCGTACACGCTCTGGCACCGCTTCCTGCGCTTCGACCCGACCGACCCGATCTGGCCCAACCGCGACCGCTTCGTGCTGTCGGAAGGACACGCCTCCGCGTTGCTGTGGTCACTGCTCCACCTCGCCGGCGTGCAGGCTGTCGACCCCGACTACGAGGTCCTCGGCCGACACGCCGTGGCCCTCGACGACCTCAGGACGTTCCGCCAGCTCGGCTCGCGCTGCCCCGGGCACCCGGAGTACCGGTGGACCAGCGGCGTGGAGACCACGACCGGCCCGCTCGGCCAGGGCGTTGCGACCTCAGTCGGGATGGCGATCGCCGGGCAGTGGCTCGCCGCCCGGTACAACCGCGACGATTTCACCGTCTTCGACTTCGACGTGTACGCGATGGCCGGCGACGGCTGCATGATGGAGGGGATCTCCTCGGAGGCTGCCTCGCTCGCGGCCCACCAGCGGCTGTCGAACCTTTGCTGGATCTACGACTCCAACCGGGTGACGATCGAGGGCCACACCGACATCACGTTCACCGAGGATGCGGCGGCCCGGTTCATCGGCTACGGCTGGAACGTCACCACCGTGGCCGACGCCAACGACCTCGACGCCGTGGCCCGCGCGCTGCACACCTTCAAGACCGAGAACGAGCGCCCGACGCTCATCGTGGTGCACAGCCACATCGGCTACGGGTCACCGGTCGAGGACACCCCGAAGGCGCACGGCGCTCCGTTCGGCATGGAGGGCGTCAAGTCGACCAAGCGATTCCTCGGGATGCCGGAGGACAAGGACTTCTTCGTTCCCGACGGCGTCTACGAGCACTTCGCCGCAGGCATCGGCGCGCGCGGTCGAGAAGCCCGGACGAGCTGGGAGGCTCGATTCGAGGCCTACCGAACCACCCATCCCGAGCTCGCCGACGAGCTGGAGCGCATCCAGCGGCGTGACCTGCCGGAGGGCTGGGAGGCGGCGCTGCCGACCTTCCCGGCCGACCCCAAGGGCGTCGCCGGCCGTGACTCCAGCGGCCAGGTCCTCAACGCGCTTGCCCAAGCCGTGCCGTGGGTGCTTGGCGGGTCGGCGGACCTTTCGCCGTCGACCAAGACCAACCTCACGTTCTTTGGCGCCGGTGACTTCCAGGCCGATGACCGCTCGGGGCGCAACCTGCACTTCGGGATCCGCGAGCACGCCGCCGCCGCGATCACGAACGGGATGGCGCTGACCAAGCTGCGCTCGTACTGGTCGGGGTTCCTGATCTTCTCGGACTACGCACGCGGCGCGATCCGGCTTTCAGCGCTGATGGAGATCCCGGTCGTGCACATCTTCACCCACGACTCGATCGGGGTCGGCGAGGACGGTCCCACCCATCAGCCGGTCGAGCAGCTCGCGTCGCTGCGCGCGATGCCGGGGCTGCTGGTCTTCCGCCCGGCCGACGCGAACGAGGTCGTCGAGACCTGGCGGGTCGTCGCCGCGCTCAGGCACGAGCCGGCGGTGCTGGTCCTTTCCCGTCAGGCACTGCCTACCCTCGACCGCTCCGAGATGGGGGCCGCATCCGGGGTGGCCAGGGGAGCCTATGTTCTGGTCGACGCGGCGGACGGCAAGCCCGACGTCATCCTGCTCGCCACGGGATCGGAGGTGCAACTCGCGCTCGCGGCCCGTGGCGAGCTCGCGGCAGAGGGCCTCGCGGCTCGCGTGGTGAGTATGCCCTGCTGGGAATTGTTCGACCGCCAGCCCAAGGAATACCGCGACTCGGTCATCCCGCCCGGGGTCAGGGCCCGGGTCGCCATCGAGCAGGCGGCGACCCTCGGCTGGGACCGTTACGTCGGCGACGGCGGCGCGGTCGTCGGCATGCACACGTTCGGGGCATCGGCGCCGCTCAAGATGCTGCTGACCAAATTCGGCTTCACTCCCGAGAAAGTCACCCAGGTTGCCCGCGAGTGCGTGGCCGCCGGTGGGGAGCAGGCGTGAACGTAACCCAGGCGCTCGATGAGCAGGGCCAGAGCATGAAAGCCTTCTTCGACCATGGCGCGATCGGAGAGACGCTGCCGTCGGACGGGGGCGAATCCGAGGCAATGCCGGCCCTTGCGGCTCCGCACCGGCCGGCCTCACCGACACCCTCGCCGTCGGCCTCGACGTGTACCGGGCGTACCGCGAAGTGATGGGCTCGCCGACGAACGTGCTGCCGGCCGAGGTGCTCACCCCGTACCGGCCAGGGCCTGTCCGGCGGATCAAGTCGGAGGGAAGCAGTGGTGCCTTGTCGGCGCAGGTGAGCGGGGTCTGGTGCGTCGAGCTGCAAGGCGGAGGAGGACGTCGACGCGAGGGCCTCGGCCCGGACGGGCACACCGCCTCGCTGGTGCCACGGGACCCGGTGCTCGACGTCTCGGACCGGCTGGTGGCCCTGACGGCGCCCTACATGGGCCACCAGCGCATGACGCTCACCTATCCTGCGCTCGCCCGCGCCCAGCAAGTGCTCTGGCTCATCACCGGAGCGGACAAGCGCGAACCGCTCTCAAGGCTCGTTGCGGGAGACCGGTCGATTCCCGCCGGCCGGGTCGAGGCGGCGGCGTCGCTCGTCCTCGCGGACGCGGCGGCCGGCCAGGGCCCGGCTCGCGCCGGCCCCCAGTCGCCAGCATGACCATGACGCCCGACCCTATTGCCGTACCGGCCCCGTAAGGGGGATCAGATGGCTCTGAACTCGTCGAACGTTCCCGCAGACGTGCTGGTCATTTTCGGGATCACTGGCGACCTCGCGCGAAAGATGACGTTTCGCTCGCTCTATCGGCTTGAGCGGCGCAAGCTGTTGACCTGCCCGATCGTCGGAGTGGCGCGCGACGGCTGGTCCGACGACGCGCTGCGTGACCACGCCCGCGCGGCGATCAAGGCAGCGGGCGAGCCGCTCGACGACAGCGTCTTTGCCCGGTTCGCCGCCCGACTCAGCTACGTGCAGGGCGATTACACCGACGAGGAGACGTTCCATCGCCTCGCCCGGGCGATCAACGGCAGGCGGCGCCCCGTCTTCTACCTGGAGATCCCGCCGTCGCTGTTTGCCCGGGTGGTCGGGGGCCTGGCAGGCGCCGGGCTGACCAAGGGCGCCCGGGTTGTCGTGGAGAAACCGTTCGGGCATGACCTCGCGTCGGCGCGCGCCCTCAACGCCGAGCTGCGTCAGCTCCTCGACGAGGATCAGCTGCTGAGGATCGACCACTTCCTCGGCAAAGAGCCGGCGATGGACATCCTGTTCCTGCGGTTCGCCAACTCCGTGTTCGAGCCGGTGTGGAACCGCGACCACGTCTCCTGCGTGCAGATCACCATGGCCGAGGACTTCGGGGTCGAGGACCGCGGCCACTTCTACGACCCGGTCGGCGCGCTCCGCGACGTCGTGCAGAACCATCTGCTGCAGCTGCTCGCCCTGGTGGCGTCCGAGCCGCCATCAGCCGCCGATGCGGACGCGCTCCGAGACCGGCGGGTTGATGTGTTCCGGGCGATCCCCGACGCCGACCCGGCCCACTACGTCCGCGGGCAGTACGAGGGGTACCTGCGGGTCCCCGGCGTGCGGCCGCGCTCGCGCACCGAGACCTTCGTCGGGTTGCGGCTGGAGGTCGAGAACTGGCGCTGGTCCGGGGTGCCGTTCTTCATCCGCGCCGGCAAGTCGCTCCCCGAGCGAGTGACCGAGATCCGGATCGTGTTCAAGCGCCCGCCGCGGCTTGCGTTCGCGGAGCGGTTCGCGCCCGAGCCCGACCAGTGGATCCTGCGGATCGATCCGAACCCTGGCATGGACTTCCGCATCCAGGCCAAGCAGCCGGGCAAGCAGGACACGCAACTGGTGGACCTTGACCTCCTCTTCGCGGCCGCGCTGGGTGAGGCACCCGAACCGTACGAGCGCCTGCTCAGTGATGCGATGCAAGGCAACGCGAGCCTGTTCACCCGGGAGGACTCGGTGGAGGAGACGTGGCGAATCGTTCAGCCACTGCTGGAGGCGCCCGGCGACCCCGAACACTACCGGCAGGGGACCTGGGGACCGGCGGGCGCGAGCAAGCTCGTCGCCGGATATCCGCGATGGCACGAACCATGGCTGCCGGCGAGATCTCCCGACTGACACAGCCGTACCCCGGACCCCCTGAACCGCCGGTTGCGCCCCTGGAGATGGTGGATCAACCACCGCAACGGATATCGCCCGCGCGAGTGAGACACCCGGGCGGGCAACAGGGGCGGGGGAACTCCAGAAGAGTCACCAGGTCCAGCGGGTCGTCCACGTGGCCGCTTTCGAAGGGGAACCAGGCTTCCCCATGCTTCGGCCCGGTTCCGACTGGGCACCGTCTGGTCTGGCCGTGAAGTGGAAGCTCCCTGTCGACAGGGAGCTTCCAGGCGTTTCAAGCCGTGCGCGTCGGCGATAAATGAGGCAAAGCATGTTGAAACGGTCAGCGCGAATCAACATCAAACGCCCAGTGAGAACCCCAAGCACTGCGAGCTCATCGCGGTTTGGACGTCCCCCTACCGAACGGCGGCCAGACGCGGCCAGGCCTCACGACGCTTGTGAGGCCCGGCGGGAGCCGCAGTTCGGTGCGGGGTCAGCCGCCGGTGGGCGGCTGGGGGAGGTCCTGGGTTTCGAGGGCCATGAGCTGGTCCGCGGTGGGGTCGGCCAGTTCCGCGACGCGCTGCGCCTGGCGTTCGGTCATCTCCTGGAAGATCTGCCGCGCCGAGCGGCCGTTGCCGAAGCCCTCGCCGCGCGGCATGTGCGTGAAGAGGAGGGACAGGTCGTCGCGGGCGGCGGAGGTGAGCGCGTACTGGTGCTCCTCGGCCTGGTGCTCGACGATCGACACCAACTCGGCGGCGTCGTAGTCCTCGAAGAGCAGGGTGCGGCCGAAGCGGGAGGCGAGGCCCGGGTTGGAGCTGATGAAGCGGTCCATGTCGCCGGGGTAGCCGGCGGCGATGACGACCACGTCGTCCCGGTGGTCCTCCATCAGCTTGACGAGGGTCGCCACGGCCTCCGTGCCGAAGTCGTTGCCCGCGGCGAGCGGGGCCAGGCTGTACGCCTCGTCGATGAAGAGCACGCCGCCCAAGGAGCGGTTGAACGCGGCGGTGGTCTTCGGGCCGGTGTGGCCCACGTACTCGCCGACGAGGGCCGTGCGGTCGACCTCGACCAGGTGGCCGTTGCGCAGCAGTCCCAGGGCCTTGAGGATCCTGCCGTACAGCCGGGCCACGGTGGTCTTGCCGGTTCCGGGGTTTCCCGCGAAGACCAGGTGGCGGCTGAGCGGCGGGGCGGGCAGACCTGCCTCCTCGCGGCGCCGGACCGTCTGCATCAGCTTCACCAGCGAACCGACGTCGTGCTTGACGCGGTCGAGACCGACGAGGGCGGTCAGCTCGCCGAGCAGGTCGTCCAGGTGTTCCTCCTCGGGCGCCTCCTGGTCGTCGGCGGCCCCGTCCGGGCGCGGCGCCGGGGCGTGGGCGCCCGGAGCCCCGGAGGCGGCGGCCGGGGCCGATGCGGGCGCGCCGAGCGTCAGGGGAGTGCCGTCGACCGTGCAGTCCTCGAGTTCCGGGACCGCGCCCTCGTCCAGCCCGAGCGCGTCCGCGCACTCCCTGATCCGGCAGTGCCGCAGCGCCGGGTCGGCGGACGCGCCGATGTGCAGCGCGGGAAAGCCGGAACCGGTCACCTCCAGCGAGGTGAAGGTGCCGCCCGCGCCCTCGGCGAGGAAGACCCCGTTCTTGGCCGGCTGGTGGATGCGCAGGCCGGTGACGGTGGGCCGGGCCTTGGTCCACACGACGACGCCGGATCCCGCGCAGTCCTCCACCGAGCCGCCCTCGACCGTGGCGTCCGCGCCCTGGTCGACGACCACGCCGGCCGCTCCCGCTCCGCTGATCCGTACGTCGGCGAGGACCGCGGTGCCGCCGGTGGCGACCTGGATCCCGATCTCCTTGGTTGCGGTCACGGTGGTGTGCTCGATGCGGCTGCCCGTTCCCGAGCCGACGCCGATCCCGGTCGTGACACCGTCGATCCGGCAGCCGGTGACCGTCGCCGCGGCCTGCTCGAGGACGGTGACCCCGGTCATGGCGGCGTTGCGCACCCCGCAGTCCGTGAGTTCGAGGCGGGCCCGGCCCACCGCGTGGACCCCGTGCTCGGCGCCGTCGCGCACCAGGCAGTCCGTGAGCCGGACCGTGGCGGTGTCGGACAGGTGCACGGCGCTGAAGGCGCTGCGGTCGATCCGGCAGTCCGCCAGCGTGGCCTGCCCGGCGCCGGTGACCAGGAGCCCGTTCGCCCCGGAACCGGTCACCGCGCAGCCGTCGGCGCTCAGCACGGCGTCGTCCTGGACGACGAGCCCGCTGGCGGTGGCGGCGCGGATCCGGCAGTCGGTGAACTCCGCCTGCGCCGTGCCGGTCAGGTGCACGCCCGCCGCACCGGACGAGTCGATGACCAGCTCACCCGCGGTGGCCTCGGTACGGTCCTCCAGCAGGAGTCCGGCCCGGCCGGTGCCGGTCAGTACGGAGTCGGCGAGCCGCAGCCGCGCGCCGCCGCGCAACCGCAGACCCGATCCCGTCGTACGGTCCAGCCGCAGGCGTACGGCGTTCAGGCGGGCCGTTCCCGACAGCACGATGCCCGTTCCGTCGACACCCTGGACGCTGGTGTCGTCGAGCTGGGCTCGGACCGCTCCGGCGAGGTGCAGACCGGCCAGCCGGGCACGCTCGACGTGGCAGCGCCGCAGGATGAGGGCGGTGGTCCCGCTCTCCTCGTCCTCCGGGCCGCGGGCCTGGATCCGGCCGCCCTCGACGGTGCAGTCCTCCAGGACCAGTCCGGCGCCGGGTGAGACCGCGACCACCGGGGCACCGTCGTCGGCGCCGTGCAGGGTGACGCCGTGCACGGCGCAGTCCGGGCCGTCCACGGTGAGCGCCGGGCGGTCGCCGGACGGCGCGGCCAGGACGACGCCACCCCCTCCGTGCTCGGTCGCCAGCACGACGGGGCGGTCCAGCACCACGGCCTCGGTCCAGGTTCCGGGGGCGATCACCACCAGGTCGCCGGGCGCGGCGGCACGTACCGCGTCGGCGATGCGGTGGAAGGCGCCCCGGCCGCCCTGTCCTTTGGGAGCCACGGTGTGACGGGTCATGTCCGGATCCTTCGCTGACTCTGCTTCCGGTGCCGCTGGGTGCGTCCGGCTCTTGCGCGTACTGCTGCCACTACTGCCCGCCGACGGCCGACGGCGGGGGCGGGGGTGCCTGGTAGTAGGACGGGTTGATACTCGCCCGGTACGCGTTGGTCAGGAAAACCGTCTGGATCGACTTCTCGAAGATCTTGAACGGTAGCTGGATCCAGAACTCCGCGAAACCCTGCCGGTGGAAGAGCCGACCGCCACCGCCCATCACGAGGAGGTTCTTCGCCAGGCCGGTGGAGACCGACGTCGTCATACCGGCGAGGGCATTGATACCACCGTCCATGACGGCGTCCGCACCGCTGAGCTTGACCGTCTGCCCCTGAGCGTTCGAGACGCCCCACACGGCCGCGTTCATGCTGCCGTTCACGAAGGCGGAGATCGTGGCGGCGGCGGCGTTGAACGAGAAGTCGTAGACGCCCCCCTGCCAGCGGGTCGGGACCTCGTTGCCGGCCCACTCGTTGGCCCAGGTCTTGTCGTGGTTGTTGGGCCGGCGGTTCCAGTGCTTGCCGCCGTCGACGTTGGCCAAGCCGGCCTTGAGGCTGCCGGCGTTGCGGAAGCCCTTCATCGGGAGCTCGTGGATCGCTGTGCTCAAGCCGGTCTTGACGGTGGCGCCGACGGCGGCGTTGGCGAACGCCTTCAGCGCGTCCTGGCCGGTGAAGGGCTTGTTCTGGGCGGCGGCGACGATGCCGTTCACCGCGAGGTTGGCGCCGAACTCCAGGATGAACTCCTGGCCGAACTCCACCAGCACCTTCTTCGCCAGTGTCTGCCCGTACGGCGCGTACTTCGCCTCGCGCAGCGCCGCCGAACCCGCGCCCGCGCCGGCGGGCAGGACGGTTCCGTCCCAGGGCATGTGCTGCGCCTCGCGGACCTGGCGGCCCCAGCCGCGGACCTCGGTGAGGTACCCGCGGAAGTCGTACTCGTTGCCGACCGGCTTCATCTGGTTGAACGTGTTCTTCTCGAAGACCAGGCCGCTCACGGTGCGTTGGGCGACCACGTCGCCGTCCTTGTTGTAGCGCTTCCACTGACCGCGCCAGGCATCGGTCTCCAGGAAGCCGTCGCCCACGGCGACGCGCTGCCGGACCACCGTGCCGTGGTCGAACTCCTTCCACTCGGAGTACCGCGTCTCAGCGCCGGTGACGTACTCGCGCACCCGCTGTGGGCCGTGGGTGGAGTACAGCAGGGTCTCCCGCAGCGGGCTGTCGGTGGAGGGGGGCGGGGTCTCCCGCAGCACGACGGGGGCGGTCGGGGCGGCGCCGGTCTCGCCGCTGGGGCCGGGGGATGTCCGCTGCTCGTCGCGGAAGTAGCGGCTCTGCCTGGTCCAGGTGTTCTGCCAGTCGTTGCTCTTCTCGTTCCACCAGGTGCGGACCTCCGGCTCCCGTCCGGGGTCCGTTCGCGTCCCGTTGCGCTCGAACTTGGCACTCAGCCAGCCGTCGCCATCACGCCAGGCGTCCACGTAACGGCCCGAGTCGAGCATCCGGCGCTCCCGGACCAGGTTCTTGCCCGCGTCGACGTCACGGTAGGAGTCGTCCCAGGGCAGCCGGGGGTCGTCGGCGACGCGGAAGAACTCCCGCTTCCCGGAGGCGTGCACGGTGCCCTCGGCGTCCACCTGCCGCCAGGTCCAGTCGGCCTTCCAGGTCGACTTCGTGCCGGCCGGCCCGGTGCCCTGCACGAAGAGGTCGCGGTTTGCGGGGTCCCGGTGCTGGATCCCGGTCAGGTTGCCGTGCGGGTCCCGGGCGACCCAGGTCCTCCCGTGCACCAGTGACTCCTCATGGGCGGCGGGGAGGGCCGGCGGGTCCGCGTACTCGCGTACGACGCCCCCGGGCAGGCCCTCGCGGGCGACCTTCGTGTTCCCCTGCGGATCGCGGAAGACATCCCGCCAGACCACGTGCTCGGGGGAGTTCCGCACCGGGACGCGGTAACCGCTCGTGGTGCCGTCGTGCCAGGGCTGGTGGTCAGGGTTTCCGGGGGTGTGGTCGGGCCGTGGGGCGTGGTCACCGACCTTCAGGGTCCTGCCGTCGTGCAGCTTGGTGGTCGAACGGGCGAACGAGCCGTTCGCCCGCAGGTCCAGGGTGCCGCCGTCGTGGCCGACGTAGCGGACGCCGGACGAGGGGGCGGTCGGCGACTCCTTGGTCCACGCGAACATTTGGTAGGCGTTGTCGCCGAGCACGTGGGCGTACGGGGGCTGCGCCGTGCCCGCGTCCGCCATCCAGCGGGTGCGGACCCAGGTCGGCGGGCGTTGCTCCCGCCACCGCTCGGTGGTCAGGTGGCCGTTGCCGAACACCTCGCGCTTGCCGACCTCCTTGCCCTGCGGTGACTGGCGCTCCCAGGAGCCCGGCAGCGAGCGGTCCCGCCCCAGCGTCCACTCCTGGTACTGCCCGGCACGTTCGGGCAGACGGCCCATGCCCCATTGCCGCTGGACGATGTCGCCGTCCTGGTTGCGGTCGGTCCAGCCTGAGTCGTGCCGGTCCCGGGTGCGGGGGCCGGAGTCCAGTTCCCTGGCGGCGCCGTCGTAGCGGTGCCAGGTCCACGAGCCGTCGGTCTGCTTCACCGCCAGGGTGTGGCCGGCCCGCCCGTCGTACTTCTGCAGGCCGTCCCGGTACTCGCGCACCGGAACGTGCCCCTCCTTGTCCTGCCAACCCGTGCCCGCGGTGTCGTAGTGCCGGTTTCCGGAGCCTCGGAGCTCGCCGTCCTGCCCCCAACGCGCCCAGGTGCTACGGGGGTTGGACCTGTCGAACTGAACGGTGTCGGTGCGGCGGAAGGCGTCGAGCACCTCTCCGCCGGAGAGCAGTCGCCGCTCGAAGACCGGGACCGGCGCATGGGTCGAGCTGAGCAGACGCAGCCTGCCGTTCGCCTCCCCTGCCCGATCGACAACCCCATGGTGGAAGAGGCCCTGGCCCTTGGGTGTGCCCTGGGTGTCCGTGCGTTGCCAGGTACCGCCGGCGTGGTCGACCTCGTAGCGGAAGGAGGTGGGCCGGCCCTTGTCCAGCACGTTGAAGGCCTGCCGGGCCAGGGAGCCATCGGGGTTGAGTTCGAGGAACTCGCCGTGCCGGGGCGAATCCGGGAGGTTGCGCTCGATCCGCACCGTGCCGTTGTCGATGACGGTGACGTCCCAGTTCCGGAGGTGCTCGCCCCTACCGTTCTCCAGCCATCGGGTGCCTTGCAGGGCGTCGGCGGTGGGCTGCTGCGTGACGAGGACGCGACCGCCGGGCTCGTTGGGCAGAGGGGCACCGTCGGCGGTCTGGACGCCGTTCCCGTCGAACCGGCGGAACCTGCTGTCGGCCGCGGTGACCTGGTGGCCGCCGTCGGGCAGCGGGGTCCGCTGTTCAAGGAACTTCCCGTTCGCCGCGTCGAAGACCTCGTGCCGGCCGTCCGGGTGCGCGATCTCGAAGCGGCCGGCCTGATGGTGCGTGACCGCACGGGCGGGATCGGCGCTGAAGGCGTCGTCCAGCCACTGCGGCGCGCCGCCTGCCGGACGGTCGATGTACCCGGCCGGGTCGCCGTGCCGTCCGGTGAGGCGCAGACCGTCGCCGGTGGCCGCACCGTCGCGTCCGAATGTGTCGTAACCCTTGGGGTTCTCGATCCGGAAGCCCTGGCCGTCGCCGAGGCTGGTGACCGTGTCGGGAAGGCTGTTGCCGTCCAGGTCCGTGACATGGCGGGCGCCGCCGTCCTCGGTCACGAGGATCCGGTCGAGGTCCGATGTCCTGCCGTTCGTGCCGGTCAGCCGGAGCCCCTGGTCGATGAGGTGGCTCTCGGCGGTGAAGTACGCCGTGGATATGGAGTCGCTGTCGCCGGCGTGCGCGGTTCCGTCGGGCAGGAGGTCGTCCCTGTCGCGGAACGCGCCCGCGACAGGGCGGCCCGCGTCACCGTTCGTCGGAGATTCCCCTCGCGAGGGCCCGGCAGTCGGGTGACCCATCGCCGGTTCGTCGACGAGGGCGGCGTGCGGCACGCCTCCGAGCATCCTGGGAGGCTTTTTGTTCAGCAGGATCGCGGTCACGTCCTCGGCCAGGGCGCGCGTGGAGCTGCCCGGCACGATGCCGCCCTCTTGATTCTGCAGCGACTGGTACGCCTGTTGGAACTCCGCACGGGTGACGCTGTCCCGCTTCAGTTCCTGGAGCTTCAGGTTCACCGTGTGGAAGAGGTCGACCTCGATGGACAAGGGCTCAGCGGCCGGGCGTGCGCGGAAGGCTCCGGTGTCCTGGTCCTGGATCACGCGCGGAACATTGAGCAGGTCGTCCACACCGGGCAACTCCTCACCCGGCGCGAACTTGTGCCCGTACACATCGACTTCCTGCTGTGGGCCTCGGTGCGCCCCTGTGTGCGCGACACCGAGCTCCATGAGGTAGCGGTGCTCTCCCGACAACCCCTGCCGGTCAAGGCGCACCACTCCCGCCGCGTACGTGTTCATGGCTGCGGCCCGGTGGTACAGGGGGTCGGCGCTCAGCGCGGGCCGACGGGCCGGACGTCCGTCCAGGCCCACCACCCGGACCCCGTGCTTTTGGGCTTCCTCAAGCAGAAGCCGCATCCCTCGGCCCTTGAGGCTCATGTTGGCGTCGTAGCGGGTGACGAACGCGTCAAGCTCGGAGGACATCGTCCCGGTCTTCAGATACGCGTCCACATGGGCTTGATAGCTGTCCCCGCGGATGCTCTCCAGGTAGAGCGTCCGCACGCCCATGGCCTTGAGCTCCGGCATGTTGTCGGCCAGGGACCGCCATACCGGCGCTCCCGCATGCGCTCCGCCGATCGCCACGCCCTCGTTCTGCCTCAGCAGCTGCCGCAGGACCTCGACCTGGTCCGGGGCACTGCTGTTGATCGCGTCGGCCACTTGCTCTTCACGTGCCCGGCGGGTGTCCGGCCTGCCCTTGTACGCGTCCAGTTCCGCGCGCGCGGCCTGACCCATCAGCCCGTCACGCGCGTCCTGTCCCGCCCAGTAACCGCGCGTCCGGGGGTCCCTCCTGCCGAGAGCCTCCAGTACCTCGTTTCTGCCGGCTTCCCACCTCGTACCCGATGCGGGCCGCCCGCCTTCGGCGACCGCCCGGTGGAGCCGACTGTCGGTATCCGCAAGCATCTGCGGGTCCACCGCGATGTCCAGACGTTCCTTGTGAAGGTTCCGCCGGATCTCTTCCGGCAGCTGGCTCCACTCCGCATTCATCAACTGGTTCGGCGTCCGATCTGCCAGGCCGGACTTGCGAGGACCACGGACTCTGATCGCTGCCCCTTCCGGATGGGAGTACAACCCGCTGTGTGCGGTCACCGGCGGCGTTGGGGGGGCGCCGCCGAGGAGGCCACCGCCGCGGGACGCGACACCGTCGCCCAGGATCGTCCTGATCTGCCGTTCCACCGCCTCGGGATGGTCGACGCCCAGCTGCCTCAGCCTGCCGACCGCATCGTCCAGCAGCGCCTCGGCACGCCCCAGCCTCGACAACGGGCTGCTGGACGACACCGGACCGCCATGCTCCGCGAATTCATCACGCAGCCGGTTCAACGCATGCCGCGCATCCAGCATCTCCCCCCACGCCTGGACACGCGCCGGCAGCAGCGGATCGTCCTCCGCGCCGAACAACTTCCGTACCCGACCGGCCTCGTCGGCCCAGGACTCCTCGATCAGCGAGCCGCGCCCCTGCGGTGCCGCGCCGGTGGACGGCTCGTCGGCCGTCCCATGACCGTTCACATCCGTACGGACCGTCGCAGCGTGCATGCCGTCCCCCGCGCCGTTCCGGCCGGGAACGCCGTCGAAGGCGTGGTTGTCGGCGGTGGGGCGCGCGCCCGCGCCGGTTTCGGGGGCAGCTCCCGGCCGGGACGATCCCGGGCGTTCGATGAGGTCGTCGAGGTTCACTCCGACCCGATGTGCCGTGTAAGCATCGCCGGTCCGCTCCGCGTCGACTTTTCCGGCGCTCCCGGGGACAGGGCTGTCAGGCACGCCACGCCCACCGGTCGCGACCGGGTCGAACGCCGAACCGGCCGAAGCGCCGCCATGCCGCGCCGAAGAAACACCGGTGGCCGACGGGTGCGCTCCCGCCCTCCCACCCGCCGGGGCGGGGCCGGCGACCGACAGGTCATGAACACCCGCGGTGCCCGCATGCGGCGCCTGAGTGCCGGTGAGCACGGTGTGCGCACCCGCACCCGCACCCGCACCCGCACCCGCACCCGCGCCAGGGACCCGGGGGCCAGGGGTCAGCAGGTCACCGGTGGCCGAGGCGCCCGGGGTCGGCGCCGGCGTGCCGTTCAGGTGGAAGAGGTCGCTCTCAGGGGGTAGACCGTGGTGGACGGGGCCTCTCGCCGCCCGAGCGTCGACGGACGCGGCGGCGTCGTCCATGACGCGCGGCTGCGGAACGCCGTGCTCGTCCAGGAGGCTTGCGGTGAAGTGGAGGTCGTCGAAGCTCTCGTGGACGCCCGAGCCGGTCGCCGCGGCCGGGCCCTTGGACGCCCACGTCTTGGTGGGCATCGGGAGCGTGTCCACGGTGAACGAGAAACCGTTCCTGTCGGCGAAATCCTCAAGCAGCTTCTTCTGGTGCAGCGCCTGCTCGGCATACATCGCGATATGCCCGTCGTAGAACAGGGCCACGCGGTCCAGATCACGCCAGGTGACCTTGCCGTGGATCTGCGCCTCGAAGTAGGCCTTCAGCCGGGAAGGAAGGTCCCCGGCCTGACGAAGAGCCCGGTACTCGGCGTCGAATGCGAAGTCGGTCGCCTCGGCGAACGCCAGTCGGACCAGTGACTCGTCACCGTGCCTGAGCAAGGGCACCAGATTGCCCAGGCCCGTCACGCCCTCGGCACCTCTGGCCCCTTCGAGGAAACTGTCCGTCGGCGTGTAGGTGGACCTCTGCATCACCTCGGGCTTCAGGTGGAGGACGGCGTTGCCGTAGGACTTCAGGCCCTGGGGCCGGTGGGACGAGGTCAGGGCCGCGTAGCTGGGCAGGTACGAGCGGTCCAGGTCGCTCGGCGCGAAGTGCTCGTCGGCCTCGCCTGTCCGGGCCGGGTAGTTCCCGGATCCCTGCACGGTCCGCTTCACAGTTGCCGGATACCCCAGAGCCTCCTCAGCCGGCCCACGGAGTGGGAACAAGTAACCGTTGTTGTCGGGCGTGGCCTCCCAGGCGTTGCGCAACAGAACCTTGTTGTCCTGCAGCATTGCACCGAGCACCTTGCCCGCGCCGTCCGTGACATCCCCCAGACGCACGTTCACCGTCAGGGTGAGATCACTGCGCAGATGCAGGAGCACACGGTCCACCAGGGAATCCAGTACCCCGTCGATTCCGCCACCGAGCAGGTACCCCTTGGCCCATGGCCACTCGTCGCCGCGCAGCTTGGAGATCAGCGCGGCACGGTCGAGGGCCAGGGACCTCAGACCACGCCGCTCCGCCATGACCAGCGCAGCGACCTGCGGCATCCGCAACTCGTCCCAGACCGTACGGTCCTGAAGGCTGCGGAAGAGGTTCAGATCGTCGGTGAGGGAAGCGACGCGGACGTCCAAGGCCTGGATCAGCTTGTCGTCGGTCGCCGTGCCGCGTGCCTTGCTCAGCGCGTCCATATCCGCCTTGAACGCGCCTTCGGCCCGGTCGGGATGCTGCAGCCAGTGCGCCACCGTCAGGTCGCGGCTCGTCGGAATCAGCACATGGACGTCGCGGCCCGCGGCCTGACCGGCCTTGGCGCCGTCGATCACCACATGGCTGGCCGAGGGCACCGGGCTCGCCGACAGCACGAGCCCCTCGGGGGCCGCGCCCGGCGTCGCATGCTGCTGACGAAGCAGCCTTCGCAGCCCGTCGGACACCGGGGACCCGCCGGGTAGTACCCCGTAGCGCGCCTCCGCTTCCCTCACCTCGGGAAGCGGAGCACCACCGGAGACTTCAGACCACTGCTTCTCCGCGACGGCCTGCTCCATGTCCGCCCGCACGAAACGGTTCCACGCCTGCGCGAGGCTCGACCCGTCGGCATGAGCGGAGCCACCGATCCCGTCGAGATGCCGCTGCTCCGCACCCGCGAAGTCCGACAGCGCGTCATCCCAGGCACGCCTGGTGTCCGTCAGCGCCACACCCGCATCGACCACGGCATGCCCTTGGTCGCGACCCGGGGCAGTGGGCACGAACTGCGCATCAGCACGTTCCTTGCCCTTCACGGACACGCCGGGCGCCTCAGCGCCCTGGTGCACAGCCGCCTTCCCGGCGCCGCCGGCAGCCGGAGCCGGATCCGCTGCGGTGTGCGGTACATCCACCTGCCCGACCCCGCCGGCGTCAGGCGTACCGCGACCGGTGACCACCAGGTCGGAGACCGCGGGGGGCCGCTGGGACGACGTGTGCGCCTGGTCGACGGGGCGGCCCTCTGCCGAGATGCGCGCAGGGGACCCGGTGTGCGGGTCGGTGACCCGCACGGTGCCGTCGGGCAGGTGCCCCTCACCCGAAACCGCACCACGCCCGGGCAGATGGCCACCACCCGAAACCGCACCACGCTCCACACCGGCCCGCGCGTTGATCTCCGCCAGACCCGCGTCAATCCGCTCCGGATCCACACGCAACTCGTCAAGCCGCCTCTGAGCAGTCTCATGAGCCTGACGGAGGACCTGCTCCTGAGAGGACAACTCAACGCGACCGCGCGACGCCCCCGCACCGGCGAGATCACCGTGAGTCTGCTGGAACCGGCCCAGGTCGTAACGCGCCTGTACGAAATCGGCCCAGGCGTCACGACGCGCCCCGTGCAACGCGTGATCCACGCCACCGAACAGGGCATCGACCTGCTCCGTTTCCCGCGCCCACAACCTCTCGATCTGCCCGGGAGTGAGCGTGCCGGTGTGGACCGGCGTCGTGGTGGAACCCGCCGCGGCACGTGCGCCCGCTGCGGATCCGGCGGGTGCGGGAACCGCGGTGGGAGAAGCCAGCCGGGACGCCTCGCTCCGCATTCCGGCGATCCAATCGCCAAGCGGATTCCGCACGAAGTCGTCCAACAGCGTGGTCACCATCGGGCGGGCAGCGTTTATCTCCCCGGCCCGTACACCGGCGAGACGCCCACCGAATTCGGCGGGAAGGGTGAACTGCAAATCGGCACGCTGAATCTGGAACTCATCGGCAAGCCGTGCGAGCGACTGGAAATCGGTGACGCCCTCGAGAGCTTCGATTTCCGCGGCGCGCTGTGCCTCCACTCTCTGGATTACCGAATTATTCACGGCGTCTCTGACGGCCGGCTGGAAATTCGCTTCCCTGATCCGCGCTATGTCCGAGTTCACCATCGAATACGGATTGCGGACATCGTCGATCGCCATCGCCCGGTAGATCGAGGCCGAGGTCAGCGGGTGGGGAGCGGCGCCCTCTTCCCGTAGCAGGAAGATCCAGTTGCTGGCCGGCCGGTTGATGAAGTCCTCAGCCACGCCCTGCGCCATGGCTTGCCGCTCCTGGATGATCCGCAGACGCGGGTCGTTCGGCCGAAGATGCGCACCGACCGTCACAGCCCTGCCGATGTCGCCTTCAAGATCCGCCCTCATGCCGGCACGATTCTTCGCGAAGGAATCCGCCAGGGAACGCAACGTGTCGAAATCACCGACCTCGTCCAGCTTCTTGGCCTCCTGCTCGAAGCGCCGCTCGATCCTCTGGAACATGTCGTCGTAGGCGGCCCGCTCGACAGGCGACAGATCAGTGAAGCTCTGGAATCTCCTGACTGCCTGCTGGAAGTACAGATTCTGCTGGCTTCGCTCGCCTTGCGCCACATCCTTGTAGAACCTGGCGACGTGCCCGGCGCCCTCGTCCTGAGGGTTCAGCTCCAGCGGACGACTGCGGTAATCAGCGAAGTTGATCGTGTTCCCGGCCGATATGCTCGTGCGGTTCTCCTGGCTCAGAATTCGCCAGCCGTTACCGTCGTGCCACAGCATGTTCGCGGCTTCGAAGAGCTGCCCGTCCGGAACATTACCCCGGTAGTACTCACCCGACCCGAACCAGTCGGAGGGCCGCATCTGTCGCCGGAAGTCCGCCGCATGACGCATGTTGGAGACGGGCGACTGGTAATGCCACACCCTGAAACGATCCGCAGTCGAACCCACCGTCACCGTGAACGCGCACCCGTTCATGGCGGGCGTCACCACAAGACGAGGATCGGACGCGCCGGGATTGCGCAGGGCCTCCGCGTGCCCGACCGACCGAAGAGGGTCAGCCGACCCACCCGGCAGATACGGAACGAAAACAGCATCCACATAGTGGCCTTCGCCGCGGAAAGCAGGGAGCTTCACATCGTTCGCAAATCCCAGAAGCGCCGGATCGTAATTTCGCGCGTACCACTCCACGGCAGGAGTCAGCGTATACACCGGCTTGCCCCCGGCATCGACCCGGCCGTCCGACACCAACACAAACCTGTGCTCGGAAATCTCCGGGGAATTCATCGCCTGAAGGAACCGCCGCCGCGTATCCCGACTCAATCCGGGAGCATGAAGAGTCAACCCGTGGTCCATATCCGTGGACAACACATTCGAGCGCAGGAAATCCTCAGGCCCGTGGACCAACTCCCGCTCGGCGCCCACCAACCGCGGCCCGGCCCCACCGACATCAGGCATCCCGCGACCCGAAGACACCAGACCCGAGACCGCGACAGACGGCTGCGAGCTCACGTGCGTCGGATCGATGAGACGACCCTCGGCCGAGAAGGTCAAGGCGGGCCCGGACTCCAACTCGACGCGCACGGTGCCGTCGGGCAGGACATCGGCACGGTACTGGCGTCCGTCCGCGCCGACGGCACTGGCCTCCTCCGGACGCCCACGTCCGTTCAACCGCGTGTGCAGACGAACACCGTTGTCCACACCGACACCACCACGAAGCGGGCCGTCGACCGCGATCCTGATCCCACTCTCGTTGTAGGTGGTCACCACACCCGACGGGGTGTGCCGCACATCGAACCCGCCATCACCACGAGGAGTCACCGAACGCCGCGGATCCGGACGCCCGAACGACTCCAGCACACGGTGACCAAAGGTGTTGTCCGCGTTCCTGGTCACCTCGATGGCCAGACCGTTCGGAGCCGAAACGCCGGACTCGTGCAACTCCACCACACCGGCCACCGGAGCACGCTCGGGTAGGTGCCCCTCACCCGAAACCGCACCACGCCCGGGCAGATGGCCACCACCCGAAACCGCACCACGCTCCACACCGGCCCGCGCGTTGATCTCCGCCAGACCCGCGTCAATCCGCTCCGGATCCACACGCAACTCGTCAAGCCGCCTCTGAGCAGTCTCATGAGCCTGACGGAGGACCTGCTCCTGAGAGGACAACTCAACGCGACCGCGCGACGCCCCCGCACCGGCGAGATCACCGTGAGTCTGCTGGAACCGGCCCAGCTCGTAACGCGCCTGTACGAAATCGGCCCAGGCGTCCCGACGCGCCCCATACAAGCTGTGATCCGCACCACCGAACAGAGCATCAACCTGCTCCGCGTCCCGCGCCCACAACCTCTCGATCTGCCCAGGCGTCAGTGGACGACCCTCGCCGGGACGGACCGGCAGACTCTGCCTGGCCGAGGCTCCCGCGAAACCGTCTCCCGTGCCCTCGGTAACTGCCCGCCCGGAAGCAGGGACAGCGCTCCCGCCCGCATCGCCCCTGACAGGGGCGCCGGCGAAGGCACGGCTGCCACCAGCAGAGCGCCCCGCGGCGCCGGTGTCGACCAGGTCGAAGGCGCCGCGGACGCCGGCCTGCGAGGGAAGGGCGTCTTCCGTCAGATGGGTGGAAGTGGTGGGAGCCGAGGTGCCCGGGGTGGCGCGGTCGGGAACTGCGCCGGGCGGGGGGGAGCCCGGACGGTGGACGAGTTCGTCGAGGTGCAGACGGGTCTGGTTCGCCTTCAGGGCGTTGGTGGTGTGGTCGGCGATGGCCGCTCCGGTGTTCGCGGGGACGGGACTGTCCGGCATCGCGCGGCTGCCGGTCGCGAGCAGGTCGAACGCCGAGGTGGCCGGACCGCCGCCGGCGTGGACCTGGACGACCCCGGTGACCGGTGGGCGGGCTCCCGCCGTCGTACCGGCCGGGGCGGGGCCGGCGACCGACAGGTCGCGGACGCCCGCGGTGCCCGCGTGCGGCGCCTGAGTGCCGGTGAGCACGGTGTGCGCGCCGACGCCGGGGGCCTGGGGGCCCGGGGTCAGCAGGTTACCGGTGCCCGGGGTCGGCGCCGGTGTGCCGGTGAGCACGGTGTTCCCGGGGTGTGCCGCGCCGGCGGGGTTGCCCGGCGCCAGCAGGTCGCCGACGTGTACGGCCCCCGGGGGTGGTGCCTGCAGGGCGGAGAACGCGGAGTGCGTGCCCCCCGCGACGGGCGTGCCGACGGCCAGGTTGAGTCCGTGGGCGGCGGCGGGGGCGCCGGCTGACGCGGGCACGTACAAGCCGGAGGAGTGGAGGGTGGGGGCGGAGCCGGCGCTGATGCCGAGGTTGCCGTCGACGCGTCCTGGCACGGCGCCGAAGCCCTCCATCCGCAGCCCGCTCAACTGGCTTCGCGGGATGTCGACGAGGGCGTCGACCTGTCGGCCGGCGTTAAAGCCGAATCCGGAACGGTCGCCGATCGCACCGACGCCGTTCAGGTTCAGATCGGGCGTCCGCAGCGCGGCAGCGAGGTCCACCGGGCCGACGTCCAGCGAGAACGGCCGCAGGCCCGCGTTGGCGCCGGCCCAGTCGCCCAGGCGCACCTGGTCCAGCTGCATGCGGGGCAGGTCGACGAGTCCGTCGATTCCGCGGGCGCCGAGGACCCCGGCGCCGACACCGTGGCCGACGCCTTGGAAGGCGCCGCTGAAGGCCGAACCGTAGATGTGGTGGTGCATGATGCCGCGTTCGAAGAAGCCGATCCGCAGGGCCTTGACCAGCCCGAACCGGCCGATCTCGGCGGCGTCCACGGGGAGCAGGAGCCGTAGCGACTTCCAGCCGCCGAGCTGCTGCACGGCGAAGTTCCACGTGGCCTTCGCGCCGGTCCACGTCGCGCTCAGGCCGCGTCCGACGTTCGCGGGAAGACCGCGCACGATGCCCGGGATGGCACGCAGGCCCTGCACGACGGAGAGTCCACCCCGCTGGAAGACACCCGGCAGGCCGTGGAGTGCCTGCGGCACCCACAGAGCTCCTTGGCGTACCCAGGTCAGGGAGAGCCGCGCGAAATCGCGCATGCCCGGCAGGATCGTGGTGAGCCAGTAGCCCTTGCTGAAGAGGTTGCGCCACCCTTCCATGGCAGCGCGGGAGCCTACGACGAGCCCTCTCATCGCGCCGTGCCAACCGGCCTTGATGAGCCCGAAGACGGGCAGGCCCCTGGTGGTCGGCGCGATGATGCCGAGCCCGGCGAGGAACACGTCGAGCCAGCCGCCCTTGCCGTGGGAGACGTCGATGGCGGTCTTGATGAAGAGCGCCATGTTCACGCCCATGGCGATCAGGCCCCAGACGCCGCCGAGCACGATGGCTGGAATGATCAGAACGATCGCCAGCCACTTGAACGCCTCCCAGAACACCTCGCACTTCGAGATGGGCAGTCGGATGTTGGACACTGCCTTGATGGCGCCGGCCGCGGTGGCGGCCCCAGCCGCATGATCGGCGGCCACCTGCTCGACCTCCGCGCGGAGGACCAGCAGTTGCGGGTCGTCCTCGGCCAGTCCCTCGGCGGCGTAGTAGGCGCTGTCGGCCCGCTGCTGGAGTCCGGGGAGCGCCTCCGCCCACCCGTTGAGGGTGGCGGCGGCGGTCTCGAACGCCCTGGCCACGTCCTCGATGTGGTTTCGCAGCCGGTTGTCGACCTTCGACCGCAGGGCGTCGGCGGCGGCACCGACGAAGAAGCCGTCGTCGGCGGTGTTCATCACCGCGTCGATCTGGTCCCTGATGGCCCGGGTCCTGTCGCCGAACTTCTTCAGCTCGCCGGCCAGCTCCCTGATCAGCTCGATTTGCCCCTTGGCCGGATCGCCCGCCTTACTCCCCCGGACCTTCTCCCAATCGTACGGACGTGGCATGTCGGGGTTCCTCCCGGGAGCGACAGGACTGGGGCGTATCCACGAAGACCACGCACGAGCTGCCGGTACGGTTCACACGGTCTTCCCAGCGCCCAGGTGCCTGCCGTCAGCGGCGGTTCCCCACCCCCGCGGGCAATGAACCGGCACGCCCCCTGGTGCGTGGTCTCTGCGAACGGAACACCGACGGAGTGCCGGGAGGCTGTCCCTTGCCCGATAAACTCAAGATCGACTACGACCTCCTCCACAAGTCCAAGGCGGACCTCGAGGCCCTGGCAGGGGAGATCGGGCCTTTGCTGAGCACCGGCGTCTTCAGCGACGAGCGCGACGATTACTTCTATTTCGTACTCGGCGACCACGGACTGGCCGACGCGATGAGCGGGTTTCGCGGGAACGCCTTCAACACCTTGCACTCGGCTGACAAGGGTCTCAAGGAGCTGGCCGCCGCCTTCGGGTCGGTCGGCGAGGCGTTCTTGTCCTTCGACGCCGACCTCACCCAGAACATGGGGGTCATGGGCCAGAACCTGGGCCTGCAGAACTGGCGTCGCGACAAGGACCGATGGGACTACAAGCAGTCCCACCTCGATCAGTGCACGCCCGGCAAGGACGGCACGGTACCCGACTTCTGCTCCGCCACGGACCCGGGCGCGCCACCGCTGGAGCAGACGATCCAGACCGAGCACGGCAGCATCCAGACGAAGCTCACGCTCGACGAGAACGGCAACGTGATCAGGGAGGAGTCGACCGTCGTCTACGACGGCAAGGAGCACAAAACCGTCACGAACTACACCGACGGCAACGGCAGCTACACGGCGGACACGACCTACCCCGACAAGAGCACGACCCACATGGAGGTCCACGTCAACGACGACGGTAGCGGCACCATGGTCGTCACCGGCTCCGACGGCAAGCGCGAAGAGTTCACCCGCGGCCCCAAGGACGGCTCCGGCGAACAGCAAAAGTGGCAACCCTTCGAGAAGGACGACCCTTCGGGCGGCAACGGCGGCGGGTCCCGCCCGCCGAAAGAACCGTACGTCTTCGAGGGCAAGTTGTAGCGGCCGCACGCAGGTCGACGCGCCCCAGCCACCCCTTCCACCAAGCAGAGGAAAAACATGCCTTATCAGGGAATCAATCTTGACTACGCCAAGATCGAGGAGGTCACGGGACTACTCCATGACGCCCACGAGAACATCCTCCCCGTGCTGACGAACCTGCGTAACAGGGTGAACGCGCTCGTCGAGGACGGAATGGTCTTCCAGCACTCCAGCGAGGTCATCCGCAACACCTACAACCAGTTCGACACCAGCCTGCTGGCCGCCGTCAAGGGCATCAACGACTTCGCGGAGATGTTCAAGGGCATCATGGAGAACGCCCAGCAGTTCGACCAGGGCATCGCCAACAGCCTCAACAAGTAGCAGCACGCCGAAGAGGCCGGCACAAAGGGCGCCCCCGCCATGCTGGGGGCGCCCTTCATACCGTCAGCCCGGATCACGCTTCCGGGCCGTCACCCCGTCCGCAGCGTCGTCAGCGGCACCTGGACGGCCATCACGTTGCCGTCGCCGGCGGCGGTCCAGCCACGGCCCGGGTGCGGTACCGCCCGGGTGACGCTGTGCGGCAGGCGGACACCGATCAGTTCGCCCTCCCCCATGGTCTTGGGCGCCAGCAGCAGCCCGCGCCGGGCCCGGCGCGCGCTCACCGCCCAGCCGCTCATGCCGCCCTGGATTCCCTCCGCGGACGAGGCGAAGAGCAGGCCGGCGCCCTGGTCGCGGCCCGATACGGCGATGTCCTTCAGGAGCTTGTCCGCGGCGGGATTCGTCAGCAGGTCGGCGTCGTCGATGACGACCACGCGCGGGCCCGGCAGCGCGTCGAGCGCGGCCCGCAGTTCGTCCGCCGACGGATCGGTGTCCGCGAGCACCCGGGCCGTGGCGTGCCGGTCCAGCGCCCGCAGCGGCGACTCGCGCGGGGTGATGAGGACGAGTGAGGCGCCGCCGGCCAGCAGGGACACCGCGAGTGAGGCGAGCGTGTTGCTGCGCCCGGACCCGGCGGGCCCGATCACACCGAAGACGGACGAGGAACCGGCGAGGTCCACACCGACCGGCTCGCCCGCGTCGCCGCCGACCCCGAGCAGTCCCCACATGGGGCGCCGGGAGCCGGCCGGAACACGGTCGTAGACCTCGGCGAACTCCACCGACCGCGGCAGCGGTGCGACCGGGAAGGGCCGCTGTGCCTGAGGCACCTTCAGGTCCCGCTTGCGGGCGGCGGTGCCGATCGCGCGCAGCGCCTCGACCTGCTCGGTGCCGCCGCCCGGGGTGAGCAGCGCGACCTGGGTCTCGGTGCCGCTCAGCACGTGCCAGCCGCGACCGGGCGGGATCGTCGACGGGATCTTGCCGGGCATCAGGCCGACGGCCTGGTAGTCGGTGCGGTCTCCCTGGCGCAGGAGCAGCTTGTGGTCGTTGTGGGCGGCCATGCGGCCGCCCAGGAGGGAGCGTTCCGAGGTGGCGATGACGTGGATGCCCGCGCCGGCGCCTTCGCGCACCAGCCGGATCACCTCGGCCACGAGTTGGCCGTGGTCGTGGTCGTCCAGAATGGCGGAGAGCGAGTCCCAGCCGTCGATGAGCAGCAGGATGTGCGCGGGACGTTCGGACTTCGGCAGCAGTTTGCGCAGTTCGGAGATGCCCGTGGCGTTGTGCTGCTGCGCCAGGTCCTGGCGGTCCGTCAGTTCCTGGTTGAGGCGGCGCAGCAGTCGGCCCAGCCGTTCCATGTCCTGCCGGGACACCACGGCCCCGCAGTGCGGCAGCACGGTGAGGGCGGCCAGGCCGCCGCCGCCGGCGTCGATGCCGTAGAGGTGCACGTCGGCCGAGCTCAGCTTGCGGGCCGCGGAACCGGCCAGCGTACGCAGTACCTGGGTACGGCCCGACCGGGGGGAGCCGATGACGTACAGGTGGCCGAAGGAGGCGAGGTCGGCGACGGCGACCCGGCGCTGCTGGAGCTGTGGCACGTCCTCCATGGCGTACGGGATGAGCAGCCGCTGCCCGCTCACGGAGCCCAGCGCGTCGAGGTCGTCGAGGAGCAGTTCGTCCTGCAGCGGCGGCAGCCAGGGACTGGGCTGGGGGGTGAAGTCCTCCAGCCGGTCCGCGCCGGCGCGGATCTCGGCGACGAGCGCCTGCAGGTCGGTGGGGGCCGGCGCCTGGGGGGCCGAGGCGGCGACCGGGGCCTCGGCGGGCAGCGCGGCGGGGCGTCCCAGGCCTTCCCAGGACAGGGCGGCCGTCCGGACGGGGGCGGTCCGCCCGGGCTCGGGCGCTGCGGTCTGCTGCGCCTTCGGACCGGGACGTTCGGCGCCGACCCAGGCGGTCTGGAACGGCTCGGCCGTCTTCGGGCCGCGCCGTACCAGGGCGCGGCCGGGGGTGCTGGGCGCGATGTCCGCCGCTTCCCTGACGTCGATGACGTCCTGGCTCTCGGTCTGGTCGGTCACCCGGAGCGCGATACGCAGGTTGGTGTTCGCCCGGATGTCGCCGGTGACCACGCCGGCCGGGCGTTGGGTGGCCAGGATCAGGTGGATGCCGAGCGAGCGGCCGCGCTGGGCGATGTTGATGAGTCCGGCGACGAATTCGGGCACTTCGCGTACGAGTGTGGCGAACTCGTCGATGACCAGGAGCAGCCGGGGCAGTGGCGCGAGGCTCGGGTCGGCGGCGCGTTTGGCCTGGTACTCGGGGTGGTCCTTGGCGTCGGTGTCCGCCAGCATGTGCTCGCGGCGCCGCAGTTCGGCACCGAGGGATTCCAGCGCGCGTTCCACCAGGTGCGCGTCGAGGTCGGTGACCATGCCCAGGGTGTGCGGCAGTTGCGCACACTCCTTGAACGCGCTGCCGCCCTTGTAGTCGACGAGGACGAAGGTCAGCTCGTCGGGCCGGTTGACGGCGGCGAGAGAGGCGACGAAGGTCTGCAGGAGCTCGGACTTGCCGGAGCCGGTGGTGCCGGCCACCAGGCCGTGCGGGCCGTCCTGGACCAGGTCCAGGGAGAGCGGACCGTCGAAGCCGGTGCCGAGTACGAAGGACGTGGAGGCGGGGCGTTCACGCCACCCCTCGACGATCCGGTCGGCGCTGGGCGGCTCCTGGCGGAGCAGGTCGAGCAGGCGTACCCGCCCGGGCAGCCCCGCGTCGTGCTCGGGGCTGACGTCCCGCAGCGGCGCCAGGGCGCGGGCCACCTGCTCGCACCACTCGGGCGCCACGTCGTCGGCGCGGACCTTCAGAAGGTCGGGGGCCCCGGGCCGCTTGACGGTCAGCCGGCCCGCCTCGGCGAGCACCACACCGGTGCTCTCCTCGGGCAGCAGCCGCTCCTGTTCGTCGAGGCACAGGCTGAAGACGCGCATGGCCGGCCCGTCGGTCAGCACCTGGACCATGCCCGGCACGTCGCGCAGCCGCCGCGCCCCGTCGGCGATCACCAGGACGTCGGGGTCGGAGAACACGGCGTTGCTGTTGGAGCCGACCGTGCGCTTGCGTGCCTGGATCTGCGAGACCAGTTCCGAGATGCGGGCCGTCGTGGACTCGGGGTCGTTCCCGATCAGGATGAGCGGCCCGTCCGGCGTGGTGCTGCGCATGTGTGGCAGCCATCGCACCCAGGCCCAGTCCGCGGCGCGCTCGGGCTCGGTGAGGACCACGATCCGCAGGTCGCGCGGGCTGTGCAGGACGGCCGCCTGGATGACCAGCCAGCGGGCGAGCGGCTGGACGTCGGCTGCCGGGCCCGCGACGCCGACCACTCCGTGGCTGGGCAGGTCGACGCCGATGGGCGCGTCGGGGATGTTCCAGCGGATCGAGCGGTGGTTCTCGTCCCGGGCGGGGTCCTCCAACTCGCGTACCGAGGGCTGGTCGGCGGTGCCCAGCCGCAGCACCAGGTGGTCGCCGTCGTGGCGGCGCCGCTCCCACAGGCGGCTGCCGGGCCCGGTGGCCATCAGGGCGACGGCGGCGGGATCGGGCCCTGTGACGTGCCGCACCACGCGTTCACGGACGACGGCCTCGCGCAGGCCGTCCTCCAGCGCGGCACGACGCTGGGCGTACTGACGGTCCGCCGTCTCATAGTCCTTGCGGGCGGTGCGGCGGCCGGTGACCCAGTTCGAGACCATCATCAGCGGACCGAGCAGGATGAAGACGAGGAAGTAGTACGACTTGAAGATGCTGATCATGAAGAAGCCCAGGATGATCGGGGCAACCATCATCATCGCGGGGAAGGGCCGCTTGGTCGGCGGCGAGGGCGGCGAGGGCAGCCGGACCCGCTCGGCGTCCAGGTGCGGGGCGAGCCGCGGCGGACGGTTGTAGTCGATTCCCAAGCCGTCCGCGGACGGCGTCACGGCGGCGTCCGCCTCGACGGGCGCGCTCAGCCTGAGCAGCGCGGGCCCGACCGTCAGGTCCTCCCCCTCCGGCCACGGGATCAACTGCCCAGGTGCGCCGGTGCGTTCGGTGGCCACCCGCTCCGGGCGCGTCCGGCGCAGCGCGGTGACGGCGTCGTCCGGCGGAGGCGCGGCGACCCGGCCGCGCACCACGTCGTCGGCCGCTGTGCGGGTCCGGTGCCAGTGGGCGGTGCCGTCGGCGCCGACCGTGACCCACAGGCCGCCCTCGGGTACGCCGTCGCCCTCCAGGCGTATCGCGCACAGCCGCCCGGAGCCGATCTCGTGGCTGCCGAACCCGAGCCGCCAGGTGCGCCCGGCCTGCGGTCCGGAGACCATGTGCACTTCGGCGAGGACCGGCCCGGGGACGGGCCCGGACCCGACGCGGACCCGGTCGGGCTCCGTGCCGGGGGCGCCGAGGCCCAGCATGCCGCCCTCCCGAAGCCCCGCCCCGGCCACGGGGGCGGCGGCGTCGAGCGGCCGGTCGTCCAGGTACAGCTCGCGGGGGCCGCGTTCGTCGACGGCCTTCGCGAGGTCCGCGAAAGTGCTGCCCTCGGGCAGTCGTACGAGATGGTCGCGGCGGACGCCGCCCGCGCCGTCCACGGTGGTGATGGTGAGGTTCACTGTCTTCCCGGTTCGCGCGTCACGATGACGAGGGCCGTGCGGTGGATGCGGAGACGCCTGCCGGGCCTTGCGAGGCCGGCTCGGCGAGATCGCCGTCCCGCGGGGTGAGGGCATCGGGGCCGGCAGCGGTGGACGCGCCGGATGGGGTACGGGGGGCGGGCGCGGCTGCGGACACGGCCTCCGCGGTGCCTCCCAGGGGGCCGTTTTCGACGAGGTCGTCGTCGGACGACGGGACGCCGGCGGCGGGCGCCGTGGTCGTCGTGCCGCCGCCTCCCCCGTCCCCGGGGACCGGAGGCAGCGTGCTGACCAGTCGTGCGACGGCACGGCCCAGCGGCAGCGCGTCGACCGTCAGGGAGGCGGGTGCGCCGTACGGCCGCAGGTATCCCTCCCCGTCCGCTTCGAGGATGCGCGTGCTGCCGTGCGCGACACCCAGAGTGAGCAGGCGTGCGCCTGCCGGCAGCGCGCGCTCGGGGGGTTCCCCGCACACGGCGTAGTCGCCCGCGCCCAGCCGGTCGAGCACGTCGGCGGAACCGGTGTACCGGGGGTGCACCCCGGGGCCCACCCGGACCCTGCCCGCCGGAAGGCGGACGTCGGCCTGGGCCGCCAGGGCCTGGAGGACCGCGCGGGCCGTGCGCGGGGCCCCCGTGACGGACACCGCGGACGGGCCGGCCGTGAGGTCCAGCAGCACCGCGTCCTGGCCCGCGGTGCCGACGCAGACGAGCACGGGGGCCCGGCCGGCAGCCGCGGGGCCGGAGCCGAGGTCGGCGCGACTGATCCACCACAGGCGCGCTTCGACCGGGTCCCCCACCCAGGGGGCGGGCAGCGCACCGTCCGCCTGTCCGTGGGCGACGTACACGCCGACCACGTCACTGCCGAGCAAGGCGGCGTACGGCAGCGTTCCGGGCTGCTCGGCGGCCGCCCACCCAACGGCCCGCTCGGCATCGGCCCAGCCGGACGGATCCCGCAACAGGCGGCGCAGCAGCCGCAGTCCGCGCCGGTAGCGCAGTTCGGTGCGTACCGGCTTGGCAAAGCCACGGGCGGCCGCGGCCACTTCACGGACGACGCGTCGGCGCAGCGCACCCCAGCCGCCCTTGCGGCGGACGAGCCAGTGCGCCACCACGATGACCAGGAGGACGACGCCGATGAGTCCGATCAGCCGGGACCAGTCGGCGGCGGGGCTCACGCGGCGGCTCCGACGACTCCGTGCCGTTCCAGCTCCGCACGCAGTACCCGTACGCCGTGGTGGGTACGGGACTTGACCGTCCCCCGCGGCACGCCCATCTCGGCGGCGGCGTCCGCGCCGCTCTGGTCCAGCAGGTGCACCCGGACCACCGCCTCGCGGTGCGCGGGCGGGAGAGCGCTCAGGGCTGCCCCCAGAATCGAGCGGTCCTCGACGACCCCGGCGTGGTCGCGTACGTGCGCGATCGGTGTGCCCGCGAAGTCGGCGGGGGTGACACCGACGGGCACCATGCGGTCGCGGCGGCGGTGGTCGACGACGAGGTTGCGGGCGACGCGGAAGAGCCACATGCGGATCGGACGCTCGTGCACGTCCAGCAGCTCGGCGCGCGACAGGGCGCGTAGCAGGGTCTCCTGCAGCACGTCCTCGGCGGCATGGACGTCACGCCCCATGAGGCCGATGATGAAACGTCTCAGACTGTCCCGTTCGGCGACTATGAGATAGGCGACCGTGCGTTCATCGGGACAGCCGGTCGCATGGCTCGCGGAAGTTCCCGGCTCGCCCTCACGACTCTCGGGCTCGTTCACACACATGACGCACACATTAGAGTGTCGAGTGACATGCTGTGATGGCAGCCTTGACACGGTTGATGTTTTCAAGTCGTTTACGGTCAGACTTGCCGAGCTCTTCAACCATTGTTCACATCTTGGACAGTGGAGAGCGGACCCGGACCCTACACCGCCGGGCATACCCCCCCGAACCGACAGGAGACCATGTGCCTCCCCATCCCGAAATACGGGACCCTGATGTCCCCGACGGAGCGCCACCGCGCTTCGCCGACGCGTTCGCCCGACGTCCCGCCCTGCCCCGGCGGAAGCTGCTGCCGGACCGGCGGGCCTGGCGCGTACTCGCGACGGCGTCAGCCGTCGTAGGGTGCGCGGCACTCGTCGTGCCCTTGATGGCACAGATCGACCTGCTGCCCGACAAGGACGGCAAGAGTGACACCGTGGCGGTTGCCGCCCCCGACGCCTCCGCGACCGCCATGCCGCTGGCATCGCCCGGGACGATCCGCGCCGGCGGTGGTTCAGGCGGTTCCGGCAGCAACATTCCTCCTGCCACGGGGTCCAGGAGCCTGTTGACCGGCAGCGGCACGACGGGCGGTATCGGCACCGACGCGAGCGGCGGTGCGCCCCTCGGTGGCGTAGGCGGAAGTGGCAGCGGCAGCGGCAGCGGTGCGGACAATCCCAGCGGTGACCCGACCCGGTCCGGGACGCAGTCCGGTTCCGGGTCGGCCGACGCGCCCGCGCAGCCTACGGCCACGCCCGCGGCCCCGCTCGCGGCCACGCCCTCCGCCTCAACTCCGGTCGTCGCCCCGGGCGTGCGCATCCGCAGTTACGACAGCGGCCGTTGCATCGCGGTGAGCGGCGCCCAGAGCAGCACCGGCCGCGACGGCGCACGGCTGGAGATCCGGGACTGCGACAACGGGGCCTGGCAGAAGTGGGACATGCGCTCCGACGGTACGATGCGCGCGTTCGGCATGTGCATGGACCTGGCGGGGGCCTCGACCGGGAACGGCACGGCGATCCAGCTGGCCAGGTGCAACGGCGGCTGGGCCCAGAAGTTCGTGCTCAACAAAGCCCATGACCTGGTGAACTCGCAGGCGGACAAGTGCGTCGACGTCCTCGATAAGAAGACCGCGAACGGCACCAAGCTCCAGTTGTGGAGCTGCAACGGGACCAGCAACCAGAAGTGGTACACCTCCTGACCATTGCGCAGTGCGGGCGGCTCCCCGCCCCGTTACAGGGTCGGGGAGTCGACAGCACCCTGGCCGGCGCGTCCGTCAGCCCCCTCCGGTGAACACCCAGGGCCATCTCACACTTTTTGACACCGTATCAGTGTGACCGGATGCACCGTATGGTCTGTGTCGTCGAACCAGGCCGCGAACCCGCCCCGCACCGCGTCCATCACCGCCGGACCGACCGGCTCCCGCACCCGCCGCGTCATCGAGCGTCACCCCTGTGCAAAGGCCAGCCCTTCGTCGTACTCCCACCCTGACGGTCTCTCAGTGAAGCCGCGGCGTTACTCCGTACGAGTGGCACAACCCCTGGCACGGTCGTAGCGTCGAAAGCAGGGACCGGAGACAGGCGGCCGGGAGCGAAGATGCGCAGACAAAGGGTAAGGACAGCGGTCACGCTCTGTGCGGCCGCGACGCTCGTAGCGGCCATGGGAACGGCTTCCGCCGCCCCGGTGGCGTCGCCGTCGGCCGCGCACACCGTGCAGCAGCAGCTCGGACGGCCCGTGATCGTCGACTGCTTCTGGGACCCGCAAGTGCTCCCCGACGAGTTCATACTCGCCTGCGGTGACGGCAACAGCCTCCTCGTCTCGCTCGACTGGTCGCACTGGGGCCGGACCTCGGCGACGGCCGAGGGCCTCAACGTGGTGAACGACTGCGAGCCGTACTGCGCGGCGGGCAGGTTCCACGCCTACCCCGTCGTCGTGCGGCTCGACCATCCGGAGCCCTGGAAGAAGCAGCCACGGCTGGAGCACTACACCCGGATGAGCCTCATCTACACGGACGACAGGCCGGACGGGTACTCGCGCGTGGAGACGTATCAGCTGTGGAACTGACCTCGCCGATTCGTTAGACGCGCCGCCTCGGTTCTCGAGACGGACCGCCTCAGTTCTGGAGACGCGCCGCCTCAGTTCTCGCATATACCACCATAAACCGTGTGTTATTCGGTCATGCATATCCTTACGCGACGCACCTTGCTCGGTGCCTCGATCGTGGCCGCCGGCTCGGGAGTCCTGGCCGCCTGTTCCCGGTCCGGCTCCCCCTCCGAGCCCGTCTCCCACTCGGTGGCCGACTCGAACCCGGTGAACGGCCCGCGTCCGGGGTCCGGCGCGCACTCGGCAGCCGGCTCGCGCTCGGGGTCCGCGTCGGGCTCCGGAGGCTCCGCCGGCCATGGTTACGGCCACGGCGGCGGGGGCTTCGTCCCCAAGGGACCCAAGGGATACGTGAACCCGTCCGATCCCGAGGTCCTCGCCGTCGAGAAGGAACGCGGGCCCGGCCCTCTCCGCAGGTTCAGGTTCACCGCCACCGAGACGTCCCTCGACCTGGGCGGGCGGACCGTCAGGTCATGGGCGTACGGCGACACGCTGCCCGGCAAGGAGGTCCGGATCACCGCGGGCGACATCCTCGATCTCACGGTGGCCAACCACCTGCCCGTGGCGACGACGCTGCACACGCACGGTGTTCGCATGCGCTGCGACATGGACGGCGTACCGGACCTGACCCAGTACTCCATCAAGCCCGGCGCGGAGTTCGGCTACCGCTTCGCGGTGACGCACCCGGGCACGTACTGGTTCCATTCGCACTCGGGTCTGCAGGTCGACCGCGGCCTGTACGCACCGCTGATCGTGGAGGACCCCAACGAGCCCCTGTCCTACGACAAGGAGTGGGTCGTCGTCCTGGACGACTGGGTGGACGGCGTGAACGGCTCCACCCCGGACGGCGTGCTCGCGCAGTTGCTCGACGGCAAGGAATCGCCGATGAGCAGGGGGATGGAGGGGATGGAGCCGGGAGGGGAGCACGCCGATCCGTCCGTCGGCCCCTCCCGCGTCCTGCACCACTCCCACAGCCGCATGCTGCGCAGCGAGGGCGGCAGTGTCGCCTACCCGCACTACCTCGTCAACGGCCGCCTCCCGCACGCTCCTTCGGTGTTCCGGGCCCGCCCCGGGGACCGCATCCGGCTGCGGATCATCAACGCCGGGAGCGACACGGCGTTCCGGGTGGCGCTGGGCGGCCACGAGATGACCATCACGCACACGGACGGCTACCCGGTCGAGCACGCGAAGACGGACGCGCTGCTGATCGGCATGTCCGAGCGCTACGACGTGCTGGTCACCGTCAAGGACGGGGTGTTCCCGCTGGTCGCGCTGGCCGAGGGGAAGAAGGGCAGGGCGCTGGCGGTACTGCGCACCAGCCGTGGCACCGGCGGTCGCAGAACCGTTCCCTCGCCCTCCGCGCATCCACGGGAGCTGAACGGGATGGTCGTGCCGGCCAGACGTCTCGTGCCGCACGAGTCCGTGGCCCTCTGCGATCGCAAGCCGGACCGCGAGATCCGCATCCGGTTGACCGGCGGCATGCGGAAGTTCGACTGGGGCTTCGACCACCGGCCCTACTCCCTCGAACAGCGCCACCCGGTCCGTCAGGGTGAACGGGTCCGGCTGACCCTCATCAACGGCACGGACATGTTTCACCCCCTGCACCTGCACGGCCACACCTTCGCCATGACCGGCATCGACGCGGTCGGGCCTCGCAAGGACACGGCCCTGGTACTGCCGCACCGCAAACTGGTGGTCGACTTCAACGCCGACAACCCGGGCCTGTGGATGCTCCACTGCCACAACCAGTACCACTCGGAGTCCGGCATGATGACCGTCCTCGGCTACCGCAAGTGACGCCCGCCAGGGCCTCTCGGCGAGTGGGCGTCGCGCAGTCGGCCGAGCACCGGGAGGCCCTGTTGTCGCGGGTTCACGAACGCATACCGTGACGTCATGTCCGCCGACCGCCCCCGCGTCATCCACACCATGCGTCCCATCCGCACCACCCGCCTCGATCTCCTCCCCCTGCGCGTAGAGCACGCCGAGGAGATGGCCGAGGTGTTGTCGGACCCGGCGCTGCACACGTACATCGGTGGTGCGCCCGCCACGGCCGAGGCCCTGCGCGCCCGCTACGAACGCCTCGTCGCGGGCTCCCCCGACCCCGCCGTCAGCTGGTGCAACTGGGTCGTGCGGCTGCGCGAGGGCGGGTGTCTGGTGGGTACGGTCCAGGCGACGGTCACCGAAGAGACCGCGGAGATCGCCTGGGTGGTGGGCACTCCTTGGCAGGGGCGCGGATTCGCGACGGAGGCCGCCAGGGGGCTGGTCGACCGGCTCGGGCGGCAGCACCCCGCGCACACCGTCGTCGCCCACATCCACCCGGACCACCGGGCCTCCGCCGCCGTGGCCACCGCGGCCGGACTCACGCCGACCGGCCAGGAGCAGGACGGCGAGGTCAGGTGGCAGCGGTCGGCCGGCCAGGGCCTGTCGTTCGGATCAGGTCGCGGGGAATCGACGATGCCTTGTCGGCGCCGGTGAGCGGGGTCTGGTGCGTGCAGCTGCAAGGCGGAGGAGGGAGGCGACGCGATGGGGGTCCCCCCGCTCGAGCGAAGTCGAGAGTGGGGGAGTCGTTGACCGACGACAACGCCGCAGATGGGCGTGCCAAGCCCCGCGTCCGCGGCATGATCCGCCGGACAGGCCCTAGACCGCGGTAGCGCTCCGCCACGCGGCGGCGAAGTCGTGGACGTGTCCGAAGCGGTCCTCCGGGTCGGCGCGGGTGGCCCGGATGATGACCGCCTGCTGGGCCGGGGTGCCGCGCCAGGCCTGCTCCTCGTCACCGGCGTCCAGCAGCAGCCGGGCGGTGCGGCCCAGGGTGAACACGGTGGTCCGCGTGTCGATCACCGAGCCTTGTACGAACTCCTCGGGGGCCATGAACCGGCGGGAACCCGGCAGCCGCTCCTCCTCGACCACGAACGGACCCGGCCGGTACTCATCGAGGTCGACCAGGTGTACGACGTCGGCCGTGAAGTCGTACAGCAGTGCGCCGTCGTAGAAGTCGACCGCGACCTGGCCGGCCACCTCCACCGCGAGATGGGCGTCGAGGATCCGGTCGATGGCGTCGAGGACACGGGCGGTCGGCAGGGCGCGGAAGCGGGCCAGGGGGCTGTCGGGGGCGGTGCGGTCGCGCGGGCCGCCCACCGTGGCGGGGTACAGCACCTCGCCGTTCCGCCAGGGCATCACCACCGCCCAGCGGTCCTCCACGGCGATCCGGTGGACCTGCGGGACGATCGCCCGGTGCCGTACGGAGCGGTGGAAGGTCCAGCCGCGGTCGAGGGAGAGCCGCCCGCGGTCGGTGACCGCCTCCTTGACGAACCACCGTGCCCCGTCGAGCAGCCGCACCCCGTACGACACACACCCCGAGTCCTGCTCCCGGAACACCCGGAACACTTCGCCCACCCGGCCCAGGTAGGGCTCGACGGCGGGTACTTCATCGACTCCGAGCAAGGGATGGAGGACCATGGTCGCCAGCCTGCCCTACCGAGCTCCTCCCGTGCGTCAGGACGAGGCCCGCGCCACCAGTTCGGTGGGCAGCACGACCTGTCGTTTCTCCAGCCCGCGCGAGACCGCCGGGCGCCGGTCCGCGATCTCCTCCAACAGGAGGTCGATCATGGCGCGGCCCATCTCCACGATCGGCTGGCGGACGCTGGTCAGGGGCGGGTCCATGTGGCGGGCGATGGCGGAGTCGTCGTAACCGACGAGGGCCACGTCGTCGGGGATACGGCGGCCCTCCTCGCGCAGGACCTGGCGGGCGCCCGCCGCCATCACGTCCGAACCCGCGAAGACCGCGTCCAGGTCCGGGCAGCGGGCCAGCAGCTCGGTCATGGCGCGGCGGCCGCCCTCCTCCGTGAAGTCGCCGGGGACGATGAGGTCCTCGTCCACCTCGCGGCCCGCGGCGCGCAGGCCCTCGCGGTAGCCGTCGACGCGGCGCTGGGCGCCGAAGACGTCGAGGCGGCCCGCCAGATGGACGATGCGCCGACGCCCCTGTGCGATCAGGTGTTCGACGGCCATGCGACCGCCGCCGAAGTTGTCGGAGTCCACCGACGGAAGGCTCTCGTCCGGCGAGCGCCGACCACTGATCACCGCCGGGATCTCGAGCTGGGAGAGGAGGTCGGGCAGCGGGTCGTCCGCGTGGACCGAGACCAGGAGTACGCCGTCCACGCGGTGCGCGGCCAGGTACTGGGCGAGGCGCTGCCGCTCCCGGTCGCTGCCCGCGAAGATCAGCAGCAGCTGCATCTCGGTCTCGGAGAGCTCGGCGCCCACGCCCCGCAGCATGTCGGAGAAGTACGGTTCCGCGAAGAAGCGGGTCTCCGGCTCGGGGACGACCAGGGCGATCGCGTCCGTGCGGTTGGCGGCGAGGGCGCGCGCCGCCGTGTTGGGGACGTAGCCCAGCTCCGCGACCGCCGCCTCGACGGCGGCGCGGGTCGCGTCGCTGACCCGCGGCGAACCGTTGATCACCCGGGACACCGTGCCGCGGCCCACCCCGGCACGCGCGGCGACCTCCTCGAGGGTGGGCCGCCCACCGCTCCGGCCCCGCGTTCCGTGGCCTGCCATTGGCTCCGCCCTTCCGCCGTCATCACCCTGGCCTGGAATCTAACAGTCCCCCGTTGGGGGCTGCGGCCGCCCGCGGGGGCCGCCACCCCACACCTCCGCTCCAGCCCGAACGGCCTCACGCTCAGGCTCCGGACGGGCCGAAGGCGCCTGGGCGGCTCCAAGAACGCGCCTGGGCGGCTCCAAGAAGTGGAAGCCTCCGAGTTAGTTAACAGGCCGATAACTCAAGACATCTCTCCGCGTCTGCTCCCTTGACACCCCCGCGCCGAGCGACGAACCTTCAACACATCACCTGTGGGAGCGCTCCCACGGTACCTGACACATACACATCCCGCACGTTCCCCGCCCGAGCCGCAGCGTGAACCAACGGGCCCAACAATGCAGTTGGCCGGGGGGTCGGCACGTCAGGGCAACAGGAGGACGCAATGCGAGCACGTACCCTCCCCCACTCTCGACTTCGCTCGAGCGGGGGGACCCCCATCGCCCGCCGGGCGGTGGTCATCGCGGCCGTCGCGTCGCTGGGCGCCGGCCTGCTGGCCGGCTGTGCCGACGACGGCAAGGACGAGGACTCGAACTCGTCGTCAGGCGGTGGCGGCGGCAAGACCAAGATCACGCTCGGCCTCTTCGGCACCGCCGGCTTCGAGGAGTCCGGCCTGTACAAGGAGTACGAGAAGCTCCACCCGGACATCGACATCCAGCAGACCGTCGTGGAGCGCAACGAGAACTACTACCCGGCGCTCATCAACCACCTCACCACCAGCAGCGGCCTCCAGGACATCCAGATGGTCGAAGTCGGCAACATCGCCGAGATCGTCGAGACCCAGGCGTCCAAACTGCTCGACCTGTCGAAGTACGGCAAGGAGAGCGACTACCTCGACTGGAAGTGGAAGCAGGCCACCACCAAGGACGGGCAGACGATCGCGGTCGGCACCGACATCGGTCCGATGGCCATCTGCTACCGCACGGACCTGTTCAAGGCGGCCGGTCTGCCCACCGACCGCGAAGAGGTCGGCAAGCTGTGGGCGGGCAGCTGGGACAAGTTCGTGGACGTCGGCAAGCAGTTCCAGAAGAAGGCGCCCAAGGGCACCACCTTCCTGGACTCCCCCGGCGGTCTGCTCCAGGCGATCCTCAGCGGTGAGACCGAGCGGTTCTACGACTCCGCCGGCGAGGTCATCTACAAGACGAACCCGGCCGTGAAGTCCGCGTTCGACCTCACCGCGCAGGCCGCCGAGGACGGACTGATCGGCAACCAGACGCAGTTCCAGCCCGCCTGGGACACGACGATCGCCAACAGCAAGTTCGCCGCGATGTCCTGCCCGCCGTGGATGCTCGGCTACATCAAGGGCAAGTCGAAGCCCGACGCCGCCGGCAAGTGGGAGATCGCTCAGGCGCCCAAGTCCGGTAACTGGGGCGGCTCCTTCCTGACCGTGCCCAACTCCGGCAAGAACACCGAGGAGGCCGCGAAGCTGGCCGCCTGGCTGACCGCGCCCGAGCAGCAGGCCAAGCTGTTCGCCGTGCAGGGCAGCTTCCCGAGCACCCCGGCGGCGTACGACTCGGCCGCGGTGAAGGACGCGAAGAACGACATGACCGGTACGGCGCCGATCGGCCCGATCTTCGCCGAGGCCGCCGAGAACATCCCGGTCCAGACGATCGGCCCGAAGGACCAGATCATCCAGCAGGGACTGACCGACAACGGCGTCGTCTTGGTGACCCAGGGCAAGTCTCCTGAGGAGGCTTGGGCCAACGCCACCAAGACGATCGACAACAACTTGGAGAATTGAACCCTCCCCCAGCCGGAGCAAAGGGATTCCTGGCTCACCCTGCTCGGCCGCTCAACGAGCGATCGAGTCCTACGCGATCAACACCAGCCGGGTTGGAACCAGCCCGGTACAACGACTCCAAGGATCCAGTCTCATGCTTGGTTCTCGCAACGCATCAAGCACCGTTCACCCGATCATGTGGACGGCACCCGGTCTCCGGTCTGAAGGCCGCCGCCCCCTCGGAGACATGAGGTGACCGGAATTTCACCCCGGCACGACACCGCCGCGCCCCCCGCCAAGGAGGGGGGCGCGGCCCCGGTCGGCCCGCCCGCCGACCCCGTACCCGCGGCGGGCGACGCGCGACGCCGGGCCCGGCTTTCCCGCCGATGGCAGCGGGACATGCGCTGGAGCCCGTACGTCTTCGTCTCCCCGTTCTTCCTGCTCTTCCTCGCCTTCGGCCTCTTCCCGCTGATCTACACCGGCTGGGCCTCGCTGCACGCGGTGGAGCTGACGGCGCCCACCGACATGGAGTGGGTGGGCCTGCGCAACTACACCCGGATCTTCGACGACGACTTCTTCTGGAACGCGGCGAAGAACACCCTGACCATCGGCATCATCTCCACCGTCCCGCAGCTGCTGATGGCGATGGGGCTCGCCCACATCCTCAACTACAAGCTGCGCGGCTCGACTTTCTACCGGGTCGCGATGCTCGCGCCGTACGCCACGTCGATCGCCGCGGCCTCGCTCGTGTTCGTGCTGCTCTTCGGCCGCGACTACGGCATGATCAACTGGGTTCTGAACGCCGTCGGGTTCGACCACATCGACTGGCAGAACGACAAGTGGCCCTCGCAGATCGCCGTTTCGACGATCATCATCTGGCGCTGGACCGGCTACAACGCGCTGATCTACCTGGCGGCCATGCAGGCCATCCCGCAGGACCTGTACGAGTCGGCGGCCCTCGACGGCGCCTCGCGCTGGAAGCAGTTCCTCCACGTCACCCTGCCGTCGCTGCGTCCGACGATCCTGTTCACCGTCGTCGTCTCGACGATCGGCGCCAGCCAGGTGTTCGGCGAGCCGCTCCTCTTCGACGCCAACAAGGGTGCGTCCGGCGGCGCCCAGCACCAGTTCCAGACGCTCGGCCTCTATCTGTACGAGCAGGGCTGGGTGAACCAGCACCTGGGCCGGGCCTCCGCCATCGCCTGGACCATGTTCTTGATCCTCATCGTGATCGGGATCGTCAACTACGTCATCTCGCGCCGGCTGCGCGCCAGTAGCTGAGCCAGCAGATAGGAGAACCGGCCGTGACGACGACCCTGACGCCCCCGTCCGACCCCGTGAAGGAACCGCTCAAGCGCGTCCGGCGCCCCAAGTCGGCCCGTGCGGGCGGGCAGTTGCACGGCGGACCGATCGCCTACACCGTGCTCGTCCTGTTCACCATCGGCTCGCTCTTCCCGCTGGTGTGGACGGCGATCGCCGCCTCGCGCGACAACAACCGGCTGGCGCAGACTCCGCCGCCGTTCTGGTTCGGCTCGGGTCTGTTCGACAAGCTCGAACTCGCCTGGAAGGACGCCAACCTGGGCGAGGCGATGCTCAACACCACGATCGTGTCCGGGATTTCGGCGGTCACCGTCGTCGTCCTGTCCACGATCGCCGGGTTCGCCTTCGCCAAGCTGCGCTTCAAGGGCCGTAACGCCATGATGCTGATCATCATCGGCACCATGATGATTCCGCCCCAACTCAGCGTGATCCCGCTGTACATGATGGTCGCCAAGCTCGACTGGACCGACCAACTGCAGGCAGTGATCTTTCCGTCCCTTGTGAGCGCCTTCGGTGTCTTCTTCATGCGGCAGTACCTGATCCAGGCGCTGCCGAACGAGCTGATCGAGGCGGCCCGGGTGGACGGCGCGAGCAGCTGGCGGGTGATCTGGCACGTGGTGTTCCCGGCGGCGCGCCCCGCGATGGCCGTGCTCGGCATGCTCATCTTCGTGCAGACCTGGAACGACTTCCTGTGGCCGTTCCTCGTTCTCACCCAGACCGGCAATCCGACCGTGCAGGTCGCGGTCGCGGGTCTCGGCCGCGGCTTCACCCCCGACCAGTCCCTGATCATGGCGGGCGCACTGCTCGGCACGCTGCCGCTGCTGCTGGTCTTCGCGATCTTCGGCAAACAGATCGTGGGCGGCATCATGCAGGGCGCCGTCAAGGGCTGACGCCCGTGTGGGGCCGAGTCACCGCCGCCTCGGCCCCTTCTCTCTTCCCCCATCCCCCTTCCTTCTTTTCGTCGGCCTCCACGACCCCCTATGGGAGCGCTTCCATGCCTGAGTCCGCATCGCCCGTGACCTTCCCTCCCGCCTTCCTCTGGGGCGCGGCCACCTCCGCGTACCAGATAGAGGGGGCGGTACGGGAGGACGGCCGTACGCCCTCGATCTGGGACACCTTCAGTCATACGCCCGGAAAGACGGCCGGCGGCGAAACCGGTGACGTGGCCGTCGACCACTACCACCGCTACCGCGACGACGTAGCGCTGATGGCGGAGCTGGGCCTGACCGCGTACCGCTTCTCGATCTCCTGGTCCCGGGTGCAGCCCACGGGCCGGGGCCCGGCGGTGCAGCGGGGCCTGGACTTCTACCGCCGCCTGGTCGATGAACTGCTGGCCCACGACATCAAACCGGCCGTCACGCTCTACCACTGGGACCTCCCGCAGGAGCTGGAGGACACGGGCGGCTGGCCGGAGCGCGACACGGCGCTGCGTTTCGCCGAGTACGCGCAGATCGTGGGCGAGGCGCTGGGCGACCGCGTCGAGCAGTGGATCACGCTCAACGAGCCCTGGTGCAGCGCGTTCCTGGGCTACGGCTCCGGAGTCCACGCCCCCGGCCGCACGGACGCGGAGGCCTCACTCAAGGCCGCCCATCACCTGAACCTGGCTCACGGCCTGGGCACTTCGGCGTTGCGGGCCGCGATGCCGGCCCGCAACACGGTCGCCGTCAGCCTCAACTCCTCCGTGGTCAGGCCGCTTTCACAGGCTCCCGCCGATCTGGCGGCGGCCCGGCGCATCGACGACCTCGCCAACGGCGTCTTCCACGGCCCGATGCTGCACGGCGCGTACCCGGAGAGCCTGATCGCGGCGACGTCGTCGGTCACGGACTGGTCGTACGTCCTGGACGGCGACCTGGCGGCGATCAACCAGCCGCTCGACGCGCTCGGCCTCAACTACTACACCCCCACGCTGGTGTCGGCCGCGGAGTCCACGCCGGACACCCCGCGCGCGGACGGCCACGGCGCAAGCTCCTACTCCCCCTGGCCGAGCGCGGACGACATCGCCTTCCACCAGACTCCCGGCGAGCGCACCGAGATGGGCTGGACGATCGACCCGACGGGCCTGCACGACCTGATCATGCGCTACACGAGGGAGGCGCCGGGTCTGCCGTTGTACGTGACCGAGAACGGAGCGGCGTACGACGACAAGCCGGACCCGGAGGGCCGCGTCCACGACCCGGAGCGCATCGCCTACCTCCACGGCCATCTGCGCGCGGTCCGCCGCGCGATCGCGGACGGCGCGGACGTCCGCGGCTACTACCTCTGGTCCCTCATGGACAACTTCGAGTGGGGCTACGGCTACGGCAAACGCTTCGGCGCGGTGTACGTCGACTACGCGACCCTGTCCCGCACACCGAAGTCGAGCGCCCACTGGTACAGCCAGGCGGCGCGCACGGGCACACTGCCGCCGCTGTCACCCGCGGTCGAGTAAGCCACCGCCCAGGGGGAGCGGGGGACGGGGCGCGGCACCTGAGGGGGGTGCCGCGCCCCGACGCGTCATGCTTCGCACGGCCCGAGCTCGAACCAGGTCGCCTTTCCTGGCCCCGGGCCGTGCGTGCACACGCCCCACGCGTCGGCCGTACGCCACCACCACACCCCACGCCCTCGCACACCTCTTCCGCACCCTCAAGTTTGGTCTCCGCAGCGGAAGTTGAGGGGGGGGTCAGCCGGGCGGGGCGGAGCCCGGCGTGATCAGTCCCGTCTCGTACGCGGTGATCACTGCCTGGGCGCGGTCGCGGAGCTGGAGTTTGGACAGGATGCGGGCCACGTGGGTCTTCACCGTGGCCTCGCTGAGATGGAAGCGGCGGGCCAGCTCCGCGTTGGTGTGGCCGCGGGCCAGGGCGGCGAGTACTTCCAGCTCTCTCGGGGTGAGCGCGGACAGGTCGCGGTGCAGGGAAGCCGTACGGGCGTCGGTCGTGGCGAAGCGCTCCACCAGGCGGCGGGTGATCGCGGGGGCGAGCAGCGCGTCGCCGGAGCGGACCAGGCGGACGGCGGCGGCAAGGTGCTCGGGGGTCACGTCCTTGAGGAGGAAGCCGCTGGCGCCGGCGGTCAGCGCGGCGTAGACGTACTGGTCGAGGTCGTACGTGGTGAGGATGATGACGCGGGGCGGGTCCTGGCTGCCGTCGAGGATGCGGCGGGTCGCCTCCAGGCCGTCGGTGCCCGGCATCCGGACGTCCATCAGGACGACGTCCGGGAGTGTGCGCCGTACCACCGCGACCGCCTGCTCGCCGTCGGAGGCCTCCCCGACCACCTCGATGCCGTCCGCCGCGAGGATCATCCGGAAGCCGGTGCGGACCAGGGCCTGGTCGTCGACGATCACCACACGCGGCGCCTCGGTCACAGGTCCTCCACTGGGATCACGGCACCGACCCGGTAACCCCCGCGCGGGCGTGTGCCGTTGTGCAGCGTACCGCCGTACACCGCGAGCCGTTCTCGCAGGCCGATGAGGCCGCGGCCGTTGCCCTCGGCGGACGTCGGCACGCCGCCGGAGTCCTGTACGTCCACCCGCAGCTCGCCGGGCGCGTACTCGACGGCGACGGTCACGCTCGCCCCCGCCGCGTGCTTCACGGCGTTCGTGAGTGCTTCCTGTACGACGCGGTAGGCGGCCAGGTCCACTCCGGCGGGGAGTTCGCGCGGGGTGCCGGTGACGGTGAGCTCGATCGGCACGCCCGTGCCACGCACCCGGGACACCAGTTCGCCCAGCCGGTCCAGGCCCGGCTGCGGCGCCAGGTCCACGTTCCCCGGTGAGCCGTCGGAGGCCATGGTGAGCAGGCCCATCACCTGCCGCAGCTCCGACATCGCGGTCCGCCCGGCCGCCTCCACCGCGAGCATCGCCTCGCGGGCCTGGTCCGGGGACGCGTCCAGCACCTTGCGGGCCGCGCCGGCCTGGATCGTCATCATGCTCACGTTGTGGGTGACCACGTCGTGCAACTCGCGGGCGATGCGCTGCCGTTCCTCGTCCACGGCACGCCGGGTGGCGGCCTCCTGCTGCGCCTGCATGGCCCGTACCCGCTGGCGCCAGGCGTGGAGGCCATTGGCGGCCAGCGCGATCGGCACCAGCACCAGCAGCGGGATGAGACTGCGGTCGACTTCCGGGACCAGCCCGTCGGCGGCGAGCAGGACGGCGCCGGCCGCCAGGTTCGCCCCCGCGGCCTTGCGGTGCGGGCTGTACATCGCCGCGCTGTACGCCGCGATCAGCACCGAGGCGAACGTGACCGCCGTGGCGTCCCTGTTGACCTCGCTCAGATGGAAGAGCGCATTCGCCCCGAGCACCGCCCAGAACGCCGCCAGCGGATACCGCCTGCGCCACGCCAGCGGCAGCGCGGTCAGCACCGCCAGCACCATCGCCCACCAGGTGAGGGGGCCCAGGGTGTGCTCGATGGCCGGGACGATGACGCGGGCTCCGAGCCGAGGGACGGGCGGCACCGGCGGCACCGGCGGGTCCAGCGGGTCCGGCGGGTCCGGCGGGTCCGGTACGGGCATCTTGATGCCGTCCCCGTCCTGGGACACATCGTCCACGTACGCCCGGTCCAGGTCGGCGCTGACCGTGCCGACGGCCAGCACCAGGGCGAGTACCGCGTCCGCGGCCCAGGCCCAGCGGGACAGCCGCGGCGGCACACCGGCGAGGGGCAGCGCACGTTTCACCGGGCCAGTGTGCCAAGCCCTCCGGGACCTGGGGATCCGTCGTACGGCGCAGGCGCGTACCTCTCCGGCGTACATCGCGGGGATGACGCGGCCCCGGCTCCGCCCACCACGGTACGGACCTTCCCCACCGCGGCCGACGTGCCCGCCCGGCGCCCGCGCCTAGCTTCGGGGCCCGATGACGCCGAGCCGTGGAGGAACCATGACCGAGCCCCTGATCGACCTGCGCGAGGTGCGCAAGGCGTACGACGAGGGCCCACCGGCGCTCGCCGGGCTGACGCTGAGGGTGCGGGCCGGGGAGGCGCTCGCCGTACTGGGTCCGTCCGGCAGCGGCAAGTCGACCCTGCTCAACCTGATCGCCGGTCTCGACCGGCCGAGCGAGGGCAGCGTCACCGTCGACGGGCTGCGGATCGACGAGTTGAGCGAGAGCGCCTCGGCCCGCTACCGGCGCTCCCGGATCGGGATGGTGTTCCAGTTCTTCAACCTCCTCGACGATCTGACGGTCGCCGACAACGTGCTGCTGCCGGCCCAGCTCTCCGGCATGCACCGGGCGAAGGCGGCCGCCCGAGCCGCCGAACTGCTGGCCTACCTCGGCATCGACCGGCACGCCCGCGCCTACCCCGGCCGGCTCTCCGGCGGCGAACGGCAACGCGTCGCCGTCGCCCGCGCACTGATGAACCGTCCGCCGCTGTTGCTCGCCGACGAGCCGACGGGGGCGCTGGACACGGCCTCCGGAGCGGAGGTACGGGAACTGCTGCGCGAGCTCAACGCGGACGGGCAGACGATCGTGCTGGTCACGCACGATCTGGCGCTGGCCCGGTCCTGTGCGACGCGCACCATCGAGCTGGTCGACGGACGGATCGCGAGCGATGTGCCGGCGGTGGCGTTGTGAGCGGGCGGGGCCTGGAAGGCGGTCGGCTGGGCGCGCTCGGGAAGGTGGTGCGCGCCGGGGTCGGCAGGCGGCGGGTGCAAACGGCGGTCATCGTGCTGACGACGCTGCTGTCGGTGGCGGCGTCCGTGCTCGCGGTCGGGCTGCTGGTCGCGTCGCACGCACCGTTCGACAAGGCCTTCGCACGGCAGCACGGGGCGCATCTGACGGCGGAGTTCAAGGGGGTCCTGGCGTCGCAGCTCACGAAGACCGCGTCCGTGAAGGGAGTCGAGACGGCCTCGGGCCCCTTCGCCGTGACCTCCGCCCGGCTGCACGCGACCGAGGGCGAACCGCCCGGCGTCGCGCCCACGCCGCTCACCGTGGCCGGGCGGGCGTCGGCCGACGCCGCCGTGGACGACGTCAGCCTCGTCAAGGGCCGCTGGGTGAGGGCGCCGGGCGAAATCGTCGTGGAGGCGGGTTCCGTCAACCCGGCCATGCAGGCGGGCACCACGGTGAGCGCCGGGGACGTGGAGCTCACCGTGGTCGGGATCGCCGAGTCGGTGGGGGAGAGCGCCGACGCGTGGGTCGTACCGGCGCAGTTGACGGCGCTGGACGCGAAGCCCTCGTACCAGATGCTCTACCGCCTCACCGACGCGGACAGCCGCGCCGATGTCGCCGCCGGCCTCAAGGCGGTCACCGCCGCCGTGCCGGATCGCACGCTCATCGGTTCCCAGTCCTATCTCGACGTCAAGCAGGCCGCCGACGCGGTCACGGGCGCGTACATCCCCTTCGTCACCGCCTTCGCGCTGCTGGGGCTCGCCATGTCGGTGCTGGTGATCGGCATCGTGGTGAGCGGTGCGGTGAGCGCCGCGACCCGGCGCATCGGGATCCTGAAGTCCCTCGGGCTCACCCCGTTCCAGGTGGGTCGGGCCTATGTGGCGCAGGCGCTGATCCCGGCGGTGGTGGGTGCGGTACTGGGCGTGTTCCTGGGCGAACTGCTCGCCGTGCCGCTGATGGCGGACGTGGCCACGTCCTACGGGACGGGCAAGCTGCCGATCCCGCTGTGGGTGAACCTCGTGGTGCCCCTCGCCGTCCTCGCGGTCGTCGCCGTGACCGCGCTGGCCCCCGCGCTGCGGGCGGCCCGGCTGCGTACCGCGTCGGTGCTAGGCGTCGGCCGCGCGGCGACCGCCGCCCGGGGGCGTGGCGTACGGCATCTGCTGGGCCGGCTGCCGCTGCCCCGTGCGGTGAGCCTGGGGCTGGCGGGCCCGTTCGCGCGGCCCGCCCGTTCGGCGACGACGGCCGGGGCGGTGGCGTTCGGGGCGCTGGCGGTGACGTTCGCGATGGGCCTCGGAAGCACGCTGCTCGCGATCCAGAGCAACGGCGAACCGGACCGGGCGGCGGGAGCGGTGACGGTACGGACGATGGTGCGCGTGGAATTCGGTTCCGGGGCCGCCGGGCCGGCCGATGCGGCGGCGGTCGAGGCGGTCATCGAGTCCCGCCCGGAGACGGCCTCGTCCTACCGCACCGCCCGTGCCGAGGTACGCGTGCCGGGCCTCAAGGGTGCGGTGCCGGTGCGGGCGTACGACGGGGACTTCGCGCACAGCCGCCGCACCATGATGGAGGGCCGCTGGTTCGCCGCGCGCGGAGAGGCGGTGGCGGCCTCGCGCTTCCTCCAGGTGACGGGCAAGCGGATCGGCGACACGGTGACTCTGTCCGAGCAGGGCCGCACGGTTCGGCTGAAGATCGTGGGAGAGGTCTTCGACCTGAGCGAGGAGGGGCTGACCCTCCGCACTTCCACCTCGTCACTGGAAGCACTCCACATCGGCTACCTGCCCAGCGAGTTCAGCGTGACGCTCGACTCGGGAGCGGACACGAGGAGCTACGTCGAGGCGCTCAACGCGGACCTGAAGGCGCTCGGCGCGGAGGCGTTCCGCACCGGGGCGGGCGAGTCGAGTGTCATCCTGGCCATGCAGGCACTGATCGCGACGCTCACCCTCATGCTGGTGGCGGTGGCCTGCCTGGGCGTCCTCAACACGGTGGTGCTCGACACCCGCGACCGCGTCCGTGACCTGGGCATCCTCAAGGCCCTCGGCATGTCACCACGCCAGACGGTCGCCCAGGTCCTCACTTCCGTGGCGGCCATCGGCCTGGTGGCCGGCGTGATCGGCGTCCCGCTGGGCGTGATCCTGCACGGGTATGTCATGCCCGCGATGGGAAACGCGGTCGGCACCCGGATCCCGGCGAGCCTCATCGACGTGTACGACGTCCTCACCCTGACCCTGCTGGCCCTGGCCGGCGTGGTGATCGCCGTGGCCGGTGCGCTGCTGCCGGCGGGGTGGGCCGCGCGGACCCGGGTGGCGCGGGCGCTGCGGGCGGAGTGAGGGCCTGGCGCCTCGGGGAGCGGCCGGCTGAACGGCGACAAGGCGCGCCCTACCGGCAGTGTCGAGCGGCTGGTCCGAACGTTCTCCCGTCGTGGTGCGCTGACGTCGGCGTGGCGCTGACGAGCCAGTCCGCAGTCGGGCAGCTCGGTCATGGCTCGACCGTAGCGACCGGGGGAGACCGGGGCCACGAGATCAC